>NZ_JBHJZS010000002.1:50605-207835 GCF_042271185.1 Microbacterium sp. NPDC055910 | reverse complement strand
GGTGTGGTCGCCCTGGGGTCAGGACGCAAACTCTATCCGAGGCGGGCCCGAGGAGGGGCCGGCGTCGTCGAGTCGTAGTCAGCTCAGGCGCTGAGCTTCGTCTCACTCGCACCACGACGGGCGCGGATGAAGGCGAGACGCTCTTCGAGGAGCTCCTCGAGTTCGGGGATGGTGCGTCGTTCGAGGAGCATGTCCCAGTGCGAACGGGGAACCTTCTCTCCCGAACGGTCGACCGTGGCGGTCGTGTCGCCGATTCGACGGAGAGCCTCGGCGCCGCAGTGGCGGCATTCCCAGGCATCCGGCACTTCGGCGTCGACCGCGAAGGTCATGACGGTGTCACGCTCGCACGACGAGCACGCGTAGGCGTGCTGTGCGCGCTCATGAAAGACGACGCCCTCTTCGCTCTGTAGGCTCTGGGCGCCGAGGCGAATGCCGCGCAGGCTGCGATCTGCCATGGTGTGTGGTCCTCTCGACGGATATCAGGTCTAACGTCCTGACCTGGGTGGATCATCCGAACGGAGGCCTTCGGGGAGCCTTTCACAGTGGATGCTCAGCGGGTGCCTCAGAGACGCTCAGGCGAGGACGTCCAGAGCGATGTCGGCGCGGTCGGTGACGATGCCGTCGACGCCCAGATCGACCAGGCGGATCATCGCGTCGGGGTCGTTCACGGTCCACACGTGCACCTCCACACCGAGCCGGTGCGCGGCCTCGATGAAGCGGGGCGTCACGATGCGCACGCGCCCGTGCTGCTCCGGCACCTGCAGGGCGTCGATGCCGCGCAGGCTGCGCGAGACGACGGCGCGCGCGCGCAGGCGCACCCCTGCCACGACCCGTGTGATCGTCTCGCGGCCGGCAGAGGTCGCCGGCATGGTGTCGCCTCCGGCAGCGGCGATCGCGGCGAGCACGCGCCGGCGACGGGCGTCTGAGAAGCTCGCCACGAGCACACGGTCGGCATGCGGCGCTATCGCCGCGCCCATCGGTTCGGCGGCGGCTTCGGCCTTGACATCGAGGTTGAACCTGACGGTGGGGAAGGCGTCCAGCGCCTGCGCGAGCGTGACGAGTCCGCCGCGCTCGGACATGATCGTCTCGAGCTCGATCGATGTGACGTCCGCGATCTTGCGCGGGTCGCCCGTCACCCGAAGCAGGTCGTCGTCGTGGAACAGCACGACGACGCCGTCGCGAGTGACGTGGCAGTCCGATTCGACGATGTCGACGCCGGCCGCATGGGCGGCGGCGACGGCAGCGAAGGAGTTCTCGGCGACACCCAGGGCGGCGCTCTCGGGCGTCACGAGCCCGCGATGCGCCAGCACGCGGGGCCGCACGCCGGCGAGGAACGGGTGCCGGCTCGCCGTCACGTCACTCGTCCGCCGGCCGGCGGGTGGGCATCTCGGGGGATCGGGCTTCCGAGGCGATGTCGTCGGCCGCCGAGGCGGCCTCGCGTGCGGCGGCGACGGCGGCCGATGCCGCATCGCTCGCGCTCGACGTCGTCGACCGGGTCGTGCGCGGCCGCGGTGTCGCAGCATCCGCTCGTCCGCCGAACGCGTTGCCGATGCCCTTGAGCGCCTCGGTGAGCTCGCTGGGGATGATCCAGAGCTTGCTCGACGAGCTCTCGGCGATCTTGGGCAGCGTCTGGAGGTACTGGTAGGCCAGGAGCTTCTCGTCGGGCGCGCCGGCGTGGATCGCGTCGAAGACCATCTCGATGGCTTCGGCCTCACCCTGGGCGCGCAGGACAGCGGCCTGCTTGTCGCCCTCGGCGCTGAGGATCTCGGCCTGACGCCGGCCTTCGGCCTCGAGGATCTGCGACTGCTTCGATCCTTCGGCCGTGAGGATCGTGGCGCGACGCTCGCGCTCGGCGCGCATCTGCTTCTCCATCGAGTCCTGGATCGAGTGCGGCGGGTCGATCGCCTTGAGCTCGACGCGGTTGACGCGCAGGCCCCATTTGCCGGTCGCCTCGTCGAGGACGACGCGCAGCTGCCCGTTGATGTTGTCGCGGCTCGTGAGGGCCTCTTCGAGGTTCAACCCGCCGACGACGTTGCGCAGCGTGGTCGTCGTGAGCTGTTCGACGGCGCTCAGGTAGTTGGCGATCTCATAGGTCGCCGCGCGCGCATCGTTCACCTGGAAGTACACGACGGTGTCGATCGAGACGACGAGGTTGTCCTCGGTGATGACCGGCTGCGGCGGGAACGACACGACCTGCTCGCGCATGTCGACGAGCGGGCGGAGCCGATCCACGAACGGGACGAGCAGGTTGAGGCCCGGCTGCAGGGTGCGCTGATACCGACCGAGGCGTTCGACGACGCCCGCGTAGGCCTGCGGCACGATGCGGATCGAGCGGAAGACCACCACGATCACGAAGATCACCAGGACGACGAGCAGGACGATCACGAAGATCTGCCCGATGAACGCTCCGGGGTCAACCATCGGGGTTCCTTTCGATAGGGGAGGGGGATGCCGCAGGACCGACCTCGACGGTCGCGCCGAGGACGGCGAGCACGACCGCCCGCGAGCCGACGTCCAGGGGGGCCGACGCGTCGTCGGGGAGCTTCGCGGTCCAGGTCTCGCCGTTGTCCAGTCGTACCGAGCCGAAGCCGTCGACGAAGGGTGCGACGACGCGTGCGCCCATTCCGTACAGGGCGTCGACGTTCGTGCGCGCCGGATCGGCGCCGCGATGGAGGAGTCTGAGCAGCAGCGGCCTGATCGTGAAGAGCAGCAGCGCGGACAGCGCCGCCGCGAGGGCGATCTGCAGCCACCAGGGCCCGCCGAGCAGGTTGACGCCGAGCCCCCCGATGAGGGTTCCGGCCGCGAGCATGAGGAACGTGAACTCGAGCGTGAGCACCTCGATGACCACGAACAGCAGCGCGAGCACGAGCCAGGCGATCCACAGGTACTGCGTCAGATCCGGCAGCATCGCCACCCCCTCGGTCGCATGAGGGAACACTATCAACCCGAGGCCGCGCGAGGGCCGGTTGATAGGGTCGACACGTCCTTTCGAGCGACGCCCACAGCCCCATCCCGTCCAGGAGCAGCACCATGTCCCAGATCCTCGAAGCCGGCTCCTTGAGCGGCAAGACCGCGCTCGTGACGGGTTCTTCCCGCGGCATCGGCGCCGACACCGTGCGCTATCTCGCCGAGGCGGGCGCGAACGTCGTCATCAACTTCCGCAACAAGGCTCCGCGCGCCGAGAAGCTCGCGACGCAGCTGCGCGAGCTCGGCGTCGAGGTTCTCGTCGTCGGTGCGGATCTGACCGACACGGATTCGGTGAACGAGATGTTCGCCGCCGTGCAGCGCACCTTCGGAGGCCTCGACATCCTCGTGCTCAACGCCTCGGGCGGCATGGAGGCGGGCATGGCAGAGGACTACGCACTGCAGCTCAATCGTGACGCGCAGGTGCGAGTGCTGGATGCCGCGCTGCCGCTGCTCGGCGAAGGCTCGCGCGTCGTCTTCGTCACGAGCCACCAGGCGCACTTCATCCGCACGACGCCGACGATGCCCGAGTACGAGCCGGTCGCGCTGTCCAAGCGCGCGGGCGAGGACGCCCTGCGCGCGCGGATCCCCGAACTCGAGGCGAAGGGCATCGGATTCGTCGTCGTGTCGGGCGACATGATCGAGGGCACGATCACCGCGACGCTGCTCGAGCGGGCCAACCCGGGCGCGATCTCGTCACGTCGCGAGTCGGCCGGGCGTCTCTACAACGTGTCCGAGTTCGCCGCCGAGATCGCCCGGGCGGCGGTCGATCCTCTTCCCGATGACCACACGCGGCTCATCGGCGACACCGACTCGTTCGCGAAGGAGTGAGCATGCGGGCCACCGACATCGACAAGCTCATCGCGGTCGGTCGGCCCGACATCGCCCGCGACGGGTCGTTCGCGGTCTTCGCGACCTCGCGCCCTGACATCGAGGCGAATCGCGACGTCGGTCAGCTGTGGCGGGTCGACCTGCCGCAGGGCACCCCGCGCCGCCTCACGCGCGGCGTCGCCGACACGGCGCCCGCGCTCGCGCCCGACGACACCCGGATCGCGTTCCTGCGCGGTGACGAGAATGACCGGCCGCAGATCTTCGTCGTCGCGGCAGGTGGCGGAGAACCGGTGCAGGCGACGGACGCACCGCTCGGCGTCTCGGAGTTCGCGTGGTCGCCCGACGGCGCGCGACTGGCCTTCACGGCGCGCGTGCCGGAACCGGGTCGCTACGGCACCGTCGAGGGGCTGGATGCCGCGGCCGAGAGTCCGCGGCGGATCACGGGCGTGCGCTGGCACGCGAACGGCCTCGGCTATCTCGCCGATCGGCCGGCGCACGTCTTCATCGTCGCGGCGCCCCTGGTCGACAGCGAGCCGTTCTACGAGCCGGCGCCCACGGTGCTGCCCGACGGCGCAGAGCCTGCGGTCCGCCGGATGATCCCCGGGGAGCCCGCGCAGCTGACCGAGGGCGCGGCCTCTCACAGCGGGATCGTCTTCCGCGGAGAGAGCGTCCTCGCGGTCGTCGACGAGATCGAGCATGATCGCCGCGATCTGCGCTCGCGCATCGTCGCGCTCACGCCCGGCGAAGCGACGCGCGATGTGCTCAGGCCCGACACGGGCCTGTCGGTCAACGATCTCGCCGTGGCTCCCGACGGCACCGTGTTCGTGCTGGCGTCGGACGCGGGGGAGTCGGGCGTCGACTTCGTCGCTCCGGGGGTCGCACTGTGGATGCTCGGTGCGCGCGAACCGCGGCGACTCACCGATCCCGAGACGATCGACCTCGGTGAAGTCGGCAGCCACATCGGCTTCGACGGCGATGATCTGCTCGTGCAGGATCGCAGGCGTGGACGCGTGCGGCTGCTTCGCGTGACGCGATCGGGCGACGTATCCGAGATGCTCGGCGGCGACGTCGCCGTCGCGGGCCACGCGGCCGGCGCGGGGCGGATCGTCGCGGCTGTCGCGACGCCCCAATCGTTCGGCGAGCTCTTCGTGCTCGGTGATGGTCCAGCGCGCCCTCTGACGGCGTTCGGCGCCGCGGTCGCGGCATCCGGGATCGTGCTGCCGCATGAGCTCACGGTCGAGGGTCGCGACGGCACGCCCGTGCACGGATGGGTCGCGACGCCCGAGGGGGAGGGGCCGTTCCCCGTCATCCTGCAGATCCACGGTGGGCCATATGCCGCGTACGGCATGCATCTGTTCGACGAGACCCAGGTGCTCGTCGACGCGGGCTACGCCGTCGTGTACAGCAACCCGCGCGGCTCGGCGGGATACGGGCGGGCGCACGGGCGCAGCATCCGGGGCGCGATGGGCACTGTCGACCACCAGGACGTCATCGACTTCTTCGAGGGCGCACTGGCGGCCGATTCGCGGCTCGACGCGTCGCGCGTCGGCATCATGGGCGGATCGTACGGCGGCTATCTGACCGCCTGGATCATCGCGCACGACCACCGGTTCGCGGGCGCCATCGTCGAGCGGGGCTTCCTGGACCCGACGTCATTCCAGGGGACCAGCGACATCGGGTCGTTCTTCGGAGACGAGTACGTCGGCGTCGATCCCGCGGACATCGCCCGGCAGAGTCCGCTCGCCGTCGTGGGCGACGTGCGCACGCCGACGCTCGTCATGCACGCCGAACTTGACTACCGGTGCCCTCTCGAGCAGGCGACGCGGTACTACTCCGCGCTCAAGCGTCAGGGGACACCGGCCGAAATGCTCATCTTCCCGGGGGAGAACCACGACCTGACGCGTTCGGGTCGTCCGCGGCATCGGGTCGAGCGGTTCGGCGCCGTGCTCGGCTGGTGGGAGCGGATGCTGCCGGCTCGGTGAATGCGAACGGTCCCCGGCGTGCGCCGAGGACCGTTCACACGAGAAGCCGTGTCAGGCGATGCTCTTGAAGGTGAAGGCGCGGATGACCTGCACGATTCCCAGCACCACGAACGAGATGCCCAGCAGCAGCCAGAGCACCATCGAGCCCCACAGCGGCGAGAACAGCAGGACGATGCCCGCGATGATGCTGAGGATCGCGAAGAAGATCGTCCACGCCTTCGATGCGGCGTCGGCGAGGGTCGTGAGCGAGATGATGCCCTCGATGATCCAGGCGATACCGACGAACAGGCCGAGGAACAACGCGAACCAGGCCGTGGCGGTCGCGAGATTCAGCAGCGCCACGATGCCGGCGATGATGTACAGCACGCCGAGCAGGATGTGGCCGACCCGCGACCATCCGCCCTTCGTCTTGGAGAAGATGCCGAGACCCGCGTAGACGAGGCCCGCGGCGATCGCGTAGATGGCGATGATCGCGACGACGACGAACGCCGTCCAACCGGGCCAGACGAGGATGAGGACGCCGGCGATCACGGCGAGGAGGCCACCGAGGCCGAGCGCGGTGCGAATACCGTTGACGGCCGACTTCGCGACAGGGGTTTCCGTGGACATGGGAGTGTCCTTCCTGGGAGATTCCTGGAATAGGGGCGCCTGAAGTCTAGACCCTGACTTCAAGGTTTGATGCGGTGCGACGCAGGGCGTGTCGTGGCATCCGTTCGCGTCACGCGAGGAGGAATGTCGCGAGGAGGATGACGGGCACGCATCCGACCGTTGTGAGGAAGATCGTGTCGCGTGAGATGGTCTCGCCGACGTTGTAGCGCTGCGAGTAGTTGAAGACGTTCTGGGCGGTCGGAAGAGCGGCCAGAACGACGACGACGAGCACGTCGAAGTCCGGCATGCCGAAGACGAACTTGCCCACCGCCCAGGCGACGACGGGCATGACGACGAGCTTGAGGGCCGTCGCGAGCACGATGTCGCGGCGTCGACCCGACGCGCCGAGCACGCGCTGGCCGTACAGCGAGATGCCGTAGCTGATGAGCAGCACCGGCACGCAGGCGTTGGCGACGAGGATCGCGGGCTCCATCACGATCGGAGGCAGCTCGAGTCCGCTCACCGAGACGAGCGTGCCCAGCACCGAGCCCAGCACGATGGGATTGACGGCCGTGCGCCCGAGCGTGCGCCACAGCGACGCGCGCCCCGAACTGACGGCGTCGAGGATCGTGAGCGAGATCGGCGTGAAGATGAGCAGCTGCAGCAGGATGACCGGCGCGGGGAACGCGGCGCTGCCCAGCAGGTACAGCGAGAGCGGGATGCCGATGTTGTTCGAGTTCACCTGGCCCGCGCTCAGCGCTCCGATGAGGGTTTCGCCGACGGAGCGGCGCCAGGTCAGGCGCGCGATCACGACGTAGACCGCCATGACCGCGAGGGCGGCGATGGCCGAGACGGGCAGCAGGGCGGAGAAGAGCATCGCGACGTCGGCCTGTGCGAGCACGACGAACAGCAGGAACGGCGACAGGACGAAGAACGTCAGGCGCGCCAGCACCGGCCGCGCGTGCTCGCCGAGCAGATCTATGCGTCCCAGGATCCAGCCGACCAGGATCGCGACGCCGACCACGACGAATCCCGTCAGCGAGTCGAGCATGATTCGAGGGTAGGGGTGCCAGGAGCCGGGGCTGCAATCGCGTCCCACTCGGTGACGCGTCGACGCGGGCGAGGATTTCTTCCTGGCCTGGTGGCTATCATCGCCGTCGACGACACTCAGGCTGCGCTGGCATCAGCCGCGTGGCGTCGTTTCGGTAAAGGGCGACACGAAGCCGGCCTCACCTTCGGCGACTGCTTCTCGTACGCGTTGTCACGGCATCTGGGCGTCCCTCTGCTCTACAAGAGTCAGGACTTCTCGCGCACCGATGTCGCTTCCGCGATGTAGCCGATAATGCACATTATGTCAGTACGCGGATGACGTCTTCCGTTGCGTGCGCTCTCCCGCGCAACTCGCGCTGCGGGTTCTCATCGTCCAATGGTCCGTCCGCGAGTACTGACTGTGGCCGGTCATGATTACGTCGGGTCACCAGTAACCTGCGGTTGTGACCTCGTGTTACCGATCGCGCGCTTCCTCACGCTGGTCGGACCTAACGTGACCGATATGACTCTTCTCGACACCTCCGTCGCTCAGACCACCGCCGATGACCGTGCCGCACGGCTCACCGCCGCCGCTGACTCCTGGAACGAACGCATCGCTGCCGACGCCAACAGTGCCCGCCTCACTTACCGTGTCAGCGGAGAAGGATCCGGCTCGGTTGCGAGCGTCATCCGCGCGGGCAAGCATGAGTTCGTCGTCGACGAGCCCGCAGCGCTGGCTGGCGACGACGTCGCGGCCAGCCCCGTCGAGTACGCCCTCGGTGCGCTGATCTCGTGCCAGATCGTCGTCTACCGCCTCTATGCGCAGGCGCTCGGCATCCAGGTCGATGACATCCGCGTCGACGCCGAGGGCGACCTCGATGCGCGTCGGCTGTTCGGCATCGACGAGACCGTGCGCGCCGGGTTCAGCGATGTGCGCCTGAACATCCGCATCGACGGTCCCGAGACGCAGGAGCGCTACGACGAACTGAAGAACGTCGTCGACGCGCACTGCCCCGTGCTCGACCTCTTCGCGAACCCGACGCCGACCAGCATCACCGTCGCGAAGGGCTGATCGGCCGCCTCTCCCCCGTGTGGACGATCATCATGGTCGCATGACGTCGGTCGTCATTTTCGTTCATCGATTCGGGACGTAGGTGAGCGCGACGGCTCCCGAGTCGAACTCCACGCGACCCACGAGCGCGAGATCCAGCGGTGCGGGCAGCCCGTCGAACAATCGCGGACCGTGTCCCGCGATCCGCGGCAGCACGATGAACTCGTACTCGTCGATGAGGCCCCACCCCGCCAATGCCGTCGGAAGCGTCACTCCACCCGTGTAGAGGCTCTCGCCGGGCATCTCCTTCAGCCGCTGTACTTCCCGTCGCAGATCGCCGCGAAGAAGCTGCGCATTCCAGTCGACTGAGGTCAGAGACGAGGACACGACGAACTTCTCTGCGGCACCGATCGTCTCCGCGAACGGGTGGGTCCATTCAGGCATGTCGTCCGATATCGGGGCCCGCCAGGCACCCTCCATCATCTGATAGGTCACGCGACCGAGGATCAGGGCGTCGGCACGTGCGATGATGTCCGTCGCGTAGCGGTGGCTTTCCGGATCGGGAACCCCCTCCCGATGGTCGACGCAGCCGTCGAGCGTGACGTTTATGGAGTACCTGAGCGTGCGCATGCGAGGAGACTACGATGCGGATGCTGCGCGATAAAGGCCGCGTGCGCAGCATCCGATCACGGCGAGGCCTCTGCCGCTGCTCGCCGAATTGCACAGCCGCTCCGCCCGCGTACGAAAGATGACGTTCGGAGACGTCGCGTATCGCCGTGTTACGAGCGCCTTGAGCCGGCTTCGCCGCGCTCCCTAGCGTGACGAGGGCGCTCCTCCCCCTGAGCAGCGACTCGAGAAAAGGACTCCCCCATGTCACGCCACTCCACCCGTGTCACCGCGCTCGCGGCCACGGCCGCACTCGCCGTCGGCGGCATTCTGATCGCGCCCGGCGCGGCATTCTCCGCCGAGGACGACGACGTCCGACTCTTCACGCTCGACGGCGACGACAGCGCGGCTGCGGGTGACCTGGACGTCATCGGATCCGACGCGCACGGCCTCATCGTGCTCGGCGACGCGAGCACCGAGGCACTGCTCGCGGACCGCGGCGTCACGCCGGTCGCCGTAGCGCCGTACGCCGCAACGATCGGCGGCGACACTGCAGCCGTCTTCCGCGCGGCCCGCTCCGCTGTCGCCGCGACGAACTACCCGGTTCCCGAGCGTCTCTCCGGCACGGAGTACGAAACGTACTTCGGCGGATACCGCACGGTCGATGCGTACACCGAGTTCGCGCACGACATCGTCGAGGCCTACCCCGAGGTGGCCGAACTCGTCGACTTCGGAGACTCGTGGCTGAAGACCCAGGACCGCGGCGGCAACGACCTGCTCGCCGTGCGCCTCACGGCCGACGTCGCCGACCAGCCCGCGCCGACGGACGGGCAGGAAGGTCGTCCGCGCTTCGTGCTCGTCGCCCAGGCGCACGCGCGCGAGGTCATCACGAGTGAGCTCGCGTGGCGCTACGCGACCGAGCTGCTCGACGGCTACGGCTCCGACCCGCAGGTCACGGCACTGCTGGACAGCACCGAGGTCTGGATCAACTTCCAGAACAACCCCGACGGTGCCGAGCTCGTCGAAACGGCGCTCGCGACCTCTCCGGTTAATGCCAACGGTGACGCCACTCCCCCGAACACGTCGAAGGCGTGGCAGCGCAAGAACGTCAACGACACGCTGTTCGCGCCGACCAGCGACAGCTGGAGCAGCCAGCAGCCGGGTGTCGACCTGAACCGCAACTGGGCCTTCCACTGGGCCGAGGCCTCGACGAGCTCGAACCCCAACGCGGGCACCTATACGGGTGTGGCACCGCACTCCGAACCCGAGATCCAAGCACTCTCGGGCCTGCTCACCGACCTGTTCGGCTCGTTCACGGCCGAGAACACGCAGGCGGCGCCGGATACGCGCACCGGCACGTACGTCAACCTGCATTCGTACTCCGACTACGTCATCTACCCGTATGCCTACTCGGCCACCGATGCCGTTCCGAACCTCGAACCGATCAAGGCGAACGCGTTCCGCCAGTCGTACGCCAACGGGTTCGCCACGGGCAAGGCGGGTGAGATCCTCTACAACAACTCGGGCAACGACATCGACTGGATCTACTCGCAGCTCGGTGTGCCCGCGTACACCTACGAGATCGGCACGTCGCGCACGGGCGGATTCTTCCCGTCCTACACCCGCGTCGACGAGTTCTGGAACAAGGTCGCTCCCGGCATCCGCTATGCGGCCGAAGCCGCCTACCAGCCCTACACCGCGGGCCTGGGCGGGGTGATCGACCACGTCGCGGCTGATCGCGCCGAGAACGGCGATATCACGATCACCGGCGTCGCCAGCGATGACCGTTACGGCGCCGAGCCGCGGTCGGCCGAGCGCCGCCCGGCCGTCACCGACATCGTCGCCGTCGAGGCGGCGCTCGCCGCCGACCGTGCGTCGATCGGTGAGACCGCGCCGCTCACGCTCGACGGCACGGGGCACACGGTGGGCTTCGCCGGCAGCATCCCCCTGACCGCCGACAACGCCGACGACCGGTCCGTGTTCGTCAGGGCCAAGAACGGCAGCGGTCAGTGGGGTCCGTGGCGCGCAGCCGTCGCACCGGCGCAGCTCCCCGTGACGGTCGAGGTCACCCCGCGCACTCTCGCCGGCAAGGGCTATGTGTCCATCGCCGTGACCAACGACGCGGACGTTCCGGTCGACGTCGTCGTGACGACAGCCTTCGGCGGCAAGTCGTTCGCGAAGGTCGCACCGGGCAACACGGCGGCTGTCTCGGTGAACACGCGCCTCGTGCAGGTGCCGGCTCACTCGACCGACGTCTCTGTCTCGGGCGTGGTCAACGGCCGCGCCGTCACCGAGACCGATTCGACCTGGCACCCGGCGTACAGCACGCGCTGACGCCGACACCGAAGGGAGGGGTGCGCACCCGCGCGCCCCTCTCCTCTGTCGTTGGCACCGTGCCCACGCGGCAGGGGGATGATGGATCCATGCCCGCCGCTCACCGCCCCGGTCTTCGGGTCGACTCGAGGATCACGATTCCCGAGTCCGAGCTGTCGTGGCGCTTCTCCCGATCGTCCGGTCCCGGCGGGCAGGGTGTCAACACCGCCGACTCCCGGGTCGAACTCGTCTGGGACGTCGCCGGCTCAGCCGTTCTCTCGCCGCTCCAGCGCGAGCGGGTGCTCGACCGGCTGAGCGGGCGGCTCGTCAACGGCGTGGTCACGGTCGTCGCATCCGAGTATCGCGCGCAGCTGCGCAATCGGGATGCCGCGCGCACGAGGCTGGCAGAGCTCGTGGCCGACGCGGTTCGCCCGCCCGCGCGTGCGCGACGGACGACGAAGCCGACGCGAGGCTCGAAGGAGCGGCGCCTGGCGCAGAAGAAGCGCCGCACCGACGTCAAGAAGCTGCGCCGTCCGCCCACGGACTGACCGTCGGTGGAGAGCGGCACCGTGCCTGGCGGCGGCGGCACTGCGACAGTGTGCGACGATGCTTGCGATGGACGAGACGACCCGAGAAGAGCTGCGGATGCTGCGTGCCCGCGCCTACGGGCGTGAGGCCGACATCGATGTCGACCCCTCGGCGCAGCACCGGCTCGAAGAGCTCGAGCGCCTCGCGCGACCGACGCAGCGGCGGACCGATACGGACGAGCACGTCGACACGACGGATCCCTCGCGAGAAGACGCGCCGGTCGTCGAGGTCGTACCGGCTGCTGCGGAGAGCTCCCTGCCGTCCGCACCCGGTGACGACATCCCTCCCCGGCCGTCACTCCCCCGGCGCACGCTCGCGCTGTGGATCGCCTCCGTCGTCGTCGCGCTGCTGGTGGGCGTCGCGGCGACGGTCGGGGTCTCCGGCATCTCGGCCCTCGGCGGCGGCAGCGTGCGGCAGGTCGCGACGCTGCACGCGATCGACGATTTCGACTGGCCCGAGTTCGTCGGGGTCGCCGGTACGGGCTCAGCCGGCTACGACGACTTCTACGGCCTCACCCCGCTGCGCCCCAGGGGCGGGTACTTCGCCGGCGGCGTCGAGCAGGAATGCCTGCTCGTGGTGTTCACCGAGGACATCGAGACGGGCGCCGAGTACCCGCAGGGCGGCATGTTCTCGGGCTGCGGCACGGGCGCCTTTCCCGCGACGCTGCAGTTCCCGGTAGATGCGGGCCTGCCCGACGAACTGCGGGAGCGGTTTCCCGAGGGCAGCGCCCTGCAGTTCGTCCTCGACGGCGACCGTGTCGTCGTCTTCTCCGACGCCGGATGAACGGCGGGTCAGATCACGTCGTCGTCGGCCCGCGTCGTCCGACGCGTGACCTGCTCGCCCACGGTGGGATCGACCGAGGTGCGGGTCACGGAGTCGGTCTGCCGGCGACGGGCCAGCAGAATCAGCCCGATGATGAACACGAGCGCGCCCGCTCCCATCAGGATGTAGCCGATGAGGTCGAGATTCACCCACTCCACCTCGACGTTGACGGCGAACGCGAGGATCGCGCCGACGACGAACAGCAGTACTCCGGCACCGATGCTCATGATTCTCCCTCCCGGAACGCGTGACGTGTTCCGTTCTCGACCGATCGTCCGGGATGCCGCACCTCACGCCAACCGCTTGACAGGCCGTCCGCCGGTCGATTAGGGCGCGGTCTCGTGTCGGCGGCGGGCGCTAACGTGTCCGCCATGACACGCGCCATCTTCTCCACCGCGACCACGCTCAACGGCTTCATCGCCACCGACGACGACTCGCTCGACTGGCTCTTCGCGGCGCCCGGCGGCGAGGGCGGCGATGCCGATTTCCAGTGGTTCCTCGACGGCATCGGCGTGCTCGTGCAGGGGTCATCGACCTACGAGTGGGTCGTGCAGCACGAAGATCTGGTCGCGCACCCCGAGAAGTGGCCCGCATATTACGGCACGAGACCGACTTGGGTGTTCACGACTCGCGATCTGCCGTCGATTCCCGGGGCTGATGTGCGCTTCGCGTCCGGCGATGTGCGGGAATCCTGGCCGGCGATCGTCGAGTCGGCGGGCGACCGCGACGTCTGGA
The DNA here is from genome assembly GCF_042271185.1 of Microbacterium sp. NPDC055910. Taxonomy (NCBI): domain Bacteria; kingdom Bacillati; phylum Actinomycetota; class Actinomycetes; order Micrococcales; family Microbacteriaceae; genus Microbacterium; species Microbacterium sp. NPDC055910. The sequence continues at coordinate 194,326 of NZ_JBHJZS010000002.1, read as the reverse complement.
TCGTCGGGGGCGGCGACCTCGCGGGGCAGTTCGCCGACGCCGGGTTGCTCGATGAGGTCCGGCTCTCGGTCGCTCCTGCGACGCTGCGGTCGGGCAAGCCGCTGCTGCCGCGTGCCCTGGGCGCCGACGTGCTCGAGCTCGTCGCCGTCCGTCAGGCCGGTGCGTTCGCCGAACTCACCTACTCCGTGCGGCGGGTGCGCCCCACGGAGGAACCTCGATGACCCTCAGCCCGGCGACGGGGCGACCTCGGTCCAGGCGCCGAACTTCGGCTCGCGGCCGTCGCCCGACGAGGTGCCCGAGAGGCGGCGCCGCAGCCACGGGCCGACGTGCTCGCGATAATAGGCCGCGCCGCGTGCCCCCGTCGCCGCGGCGGTGGGCAGCGACCACCACTCCTGGGGCGGCTCGAAGCCGAGCGCCGTGAGCACGCGCGCGGCGACCCGGTGGTGCCCGCGCGAATTCATGTGCAGCCGGTCCTCCGACCAGTACGGCGCCGTGGACAGCTCGAGGTCGGGCCAGTTGAGGGCCCGGACGATGTCGCGTCGATCGGCGATGTGCGCGACGACAGCGGCCGACAGCACATCACCGCGCCGCTGGATGACCCGCCGCAGCGGCAGCTGTCCGGACGGGTTCGCGCCCGACAGCAGGATCAGCCGCACGCCCTCCTCGTCGCACCGGCGGATGACCCTGTCGAAGGCCGACAGCACGTGCGCCATGCTCGTGCGCGGGCGCAGCATGTCGTTGCCTCCGCCGTTGAACGACAGGTGCGTCGGCTTCAGGGCGAGTGCGGGTTCGAGCTGCTCGTCGACGATGGGCCACACGAGCTTGCCCCGGATCGCGAGATTGGCGTAGGAGATCGGCCGGCCCGCGGCATCCGCCCACCCTTGAGCTGCGAGGTCGGCCCAGCCCCGAACACGACCGTCGGGAAGGTCGTCGCCCACGCCTTCGGTGAACGAGTCGCCGATGGCGACGTAGCGAACGGAGGTCACCGCACCAGCGTACGGCCGCTCACCGGTCATCGAGTGCGCGTCCGCGCCGATCGACGAGACCCCACGCGGCGGCGGCCGCCACGATGAAGAACACCGCGAACAGCACGAAGAGCAGCGGCGCCCCGCCCGCGAGGAGCAGCGGCGGCACGCTCAGCGGCGCGATGATCGACGCGATTCGCCCGACGCCGGCGGCCCATCCCGATCCGGTCGCGCGCAGCGACGTCGGGTACATCTCGGGTGTCACGGCGTAGAGCGCTCCCCACGCGCCGAGGTTGAAGAACGACAGCGCCATGCCCGCCGCGATCACGGCACCCTCGGTCGTCGCCGTGCCGAAGAAGACCGCCGCGGTGGCCGAGCCCACGAGGAACACCGACAGGGTCGCCCGGCGACCCCACACCTCGATGAGCCACGCGGCCACGGCATAGCCGGGCAGCTGCGCGAGCGTGATGATGAGGGTGAACCCGAACGAGCGCACGAGGTCGTAGCCCTGCGAGACGAGGATCGACGGAATCCAGATGAAGGCGCCGTAGTACGAGAAGTTCACGCAGAACCACACGACCCACAGGCTGAGGGTCCGCACGCGGAACTCCCGCGCCCAGAGCGCCCCGAGACGCGACGAGAGCGAGGTCGCGACAGGGGCGTCCACGACGCTGAGGGTGACGGTCGGTGAGGCGACGCCGGCGGAGCGCTCGAAGGAGCGCACGATCTCCTCCGCACGCGCGTGCTTTCCGCGCCGGTTGAGCCACCGCGCCGACTCAGGGAGCCCCCACCGCACGATGATGGCGTAGGCCGCGGGGATGGCGCCGAGCGCGAACGCCCAGCGCCAGCCGTCATCCGAGCCGGGGATCACGAGGAAGCCGATGAGCGCCGCCGCAGTCCACCCCACGGCCCAGAACGCCTCGAGGATCACGATGAGCCGCCCGCGCATGCGCGCCGGGGCGAACTCGCTCACGTAGGTCGATGCGACGGGCAGCTCCGCGCCGAGTCCGAGTCCGACGAGGAATCGCAGCACGAGCAGCGCGGCCAGACCCCCGACGAGCGCGCTCGCCCCCGTCGCGAGGCCGTAGACGAGCAGCGTCGCGGCGAAGACCTGGCGGCGCCCGAATCGATCGGCGAGCAGGCCGCCGACACTCGCCCCGATCGCCATGCCGATGAAACCCACCGACGCGATCCACGCCGTCTCGCCCGGCTGCAGCGACCACTGCGCGGCCAACGCCGCGATGACGAACGAGATGAGGCCGACGTCCATCGCATCCAGCGCCCAGCCGAGCCCCGACCCGGTGAGCACGCGCAGGTGACGCTTCGTGAACGGCAGTGCGTCGAGACGCTCGGGGATCGTGGCGGCATCGGTCATATCGTCATGCTACGGATGCCGCGCACGCCTCACGACAGCATGTCGCGCACGAGCGGGACGACTTTCGATCCGTACAGCTCGATCGAGCGCATCATCTTCTCGTGCGACAGCGTTCCCGTCGAGAACTTCATGTCGAAGCGCTGCACGCCGAGCGTGCGCACCGTGTCGGCGATCTTCCGCGCCACCGTCTCGGGTGAGCCGGCGTACACGGCGCCCTCCGGTCCGACGTCGTGCTGGAATCGCAGTCGGTTGTAGGCGGGCCACCCGCGCTCGCGCCCGATGGTGTTGTTGAGGGATTCGAAGCCCGGGTAGGCCTCGTCCCACGCCTGCTGGTCGGTTTCGGCGACGTGTCCCGGCGAGTGCACGCCGATCGGCAGCGTCTCGCGGCCGAACGATGCGAGCGAGCGGTGGTACAGGTCGACGAACGGGCGGAAGCGTCCCGCCGGTCCGCCGATGATGGCGAGCATGAGCCCGTAGCCGTATCGCGCCGTGCGAACGACGGACTCGGGTGATCCGCCCACCCCGACCCATGCCTTGAGGCCGTTCTCGGTCTTGGGGTAGACGTCTGCGTCCTGCAGCGCCGCGCGGGTCGTGCCGTTCCAGGTCACCGGCTTTTCGGTCATGAGCTGCGAGAAGAGGTCGAGCTTCTCGTCGAAGAGCACCTCGTAATCGCTCAGGTCGTAGCCGAACAGCGGGAACGACTCGATGAACGATCCGCGACCGAGGATGACCTCGGCGCGTCCGTTCGAGACGGCGTCGAGCGTCGCGAACCGCTCGTACACGCGCACGGGATCGTCGCTCGAGAGCACCGTCACCGCGGTTCCGAGATGGATCGAGGACGTGACGGATGCTGCCGCCGCGAGCACGATCTCGGGACTCGATACGGCGAACTCAGGACGGTGGTGCTCCCCCACGCCGAAGAACGACAGCCCGACCTCGTCGGCGCGGACCGCCTGGGCGACGACCTGCCGGATCGTCTCCGCGTCCGACACGGGCGCGCCGGTCTCATCCGTCGTGATGTCGCCGAACGTGTCGAGTCCGAACTGGATATCCGTGGTCATGCGTGCACTCCTTCATTCACATGAATGCAAACCGATCCCCTTGCCGGCGCATTCCCGCGGCGTAGAGTGGGCGCGTGGCCATCTTCGCGGATCGGGTCGATGCCGGCGAGCAGCTGAGCGACGCGCTCACCACGTGGGCGCGGACGGATGCGGTCGTGCTCGGCATCCCGCGTGGCGGCGTCGTCGTGGCCGCTGTCGTCGCGCGGCGACTCCAGCTCCCCCTCGATGTCGCGGTCGTGCGCAAGCTCGGTGCTCCCGACCGCGAGGAATACGCCGTCGGCGCGATCGCCGAGGGCGTTCGCATCGTCCACGACGACGTCCTGCGGGACGGAAACGTGACTGACGAGCAGCTCGCGAGCGTCGAAGCGCGCGAGCGGATCGAGCTCGATCGACGGAGCCGGGCGTTCGGGGCGGCGCCGCTCGACCTCACCGACCGCACCGTGCTCATCGTCGACGACGGCGTCGCGACGGGAGCGACGATGAACGCCGCCTGCCGGTCGGCGAAGGCCCGCGGCGCGGCGCACGTCGTCGTGGCGGTTCCCGTGGCGCCGCGCACGTGGCGACCGGATGCTGCCGCCGACGAGTTCGTCTGCCCGCATCGCGAGAGCGAGTTCTGGGCTGTCGGACCGTTCTACGACGACTTCACCCAGACGAGCGACGACGAGGTCATCCGGCTGCTGCGAGACGATCCGTCCGGCATGGTCAGCGACTGAGCGCCGAACGCAGCGTGTCCAGCCCCACACCGCCGACGTCGAGGGCGCGCTTGTGGAACGCCTTGATGTCGAACGCGTCGCCTTGGCGGGTGCGCACGTCGTCGCGCAGCTGCTCCCAGATGCGCTGACCGACCTTGTACGACGGTGCCTGCCCGGGCCAGCCCAGATAGCGGTTGACCTCGAACTGCACGAACTCGTCGGGCATGTTGACGTTGCTGCGCATGAAGTCGAGCGCGTAGTCGTGGTCCCATGTGCGCTGCCCGTCGAGCCGCGGCTTCTCGAGGTGCACGCCGATGTCGAGCACGACGCGGGCGGCGCGCATGCGCTGGCCGTCGAGCATGCCGAGCCGGTCGGCGGGGTCGTCGAGATAGCCGAGCTCCTGCATGAGGCGCTCGGCGTACAGTGCCCAGCCCTCGGCGTGGCCGCTCGTGCCCGCGAGCAGGCGGCGCCACGAGTTGAGCTGCGCACGGTTGTAGACCGCCTGCGCGATCTGCAGGTGGTGGCCGGGAACGCCCTCGTGATAGACCGTCGTCAGCTCGCGCCACGTGTCGAACTCGGTGACGCCCTCGGGCACCGACCACCACATGCGGCCGGGGCGCGAGAAGTCATCGGTCGGACCCGTGTAGTAGATCCCGCCTTCCTTCGTCGGTGCGATCATGCACTCGAGACGGCGGATCGGCTCGGCGATGTCGAAATGCGTGCGCCCGAGCTCGTCGACGGCGCGGTCGCTCGTCTGTTGCATCCAGGTCTGCAGCGCCTCGGTGCCGTAGAGCTTGCGCGACGGGTCCTGCTCGAGCAGGGCGACGGCCTCTTCGACGGATGCACCGGGGGCGATCTCGTTCGCGATCGCGGTCTGCTCGGCCACCATGCGGGCGAGCTCTTGAATCCCCCACTCGTAGGTCTCGTCGAGATCGATCGTCGCCCCGAGGAACCGACGCGAGTTGAGGGCGTAGAGCTCGCGACCCACGGCGTCCTTCTCGGTCGCGGCCGGCGCGAGCTCGGTCGAGAAGAAGTGGGCGAGGGCATCGTAGGCGACGCGCGCGGCGCCCGCCCCGTCGGCGATCTCGCGCGCGAGCGACGCGGGAAGCTGCCCGTCCGCCGGGGCCGCCTCGGCGGCGAACTCCGCGAAGAACCCGTTGTCGGCCGTGTAGCGCGCGATCTGGGTCACGCACTCGACGACCTGGCGACGCGCGGGCACGACCCCCTCGGCGATGCCGGTGCGCAGCGTCTCGATGTACCCGTCGATCGCGGCGGGCACGGCGCCGAGCCGCGTCGCGATCGTCGCCCAGTCCTCGGTCGTCTCGGTCGGCATGAGGTCGAACGTCGAGCGGATGTCCTGCACGGGCGAGGCGATGACGTTGACGTCGCGCAGGTGCTGCCGCGCCTCGTGCAGCTCGAGGTCGAGTTCGAGCTCGCGCGCGAGGTCTTCTTTCGTGACGGCGTCGATCTCGTCGGACGGCTCGGTGCGGCGCAGTTCCGCGAGCGTTGCCCGCGTCGCCTCGACACGGGCCTCGTGGCCGGCGGGTGAGAAGTCGGCGAGTCGGCCGTTGTGTTCGAACCGGCCGATGTAGGTCGCGACCGACGGGTCGAGCTCGGCGTAGGCGTCCACCCACGCGTCGGCGATCTCGTCGATCGGGGTGGGGGTGCGTGCAGTGTCGGTCATGGCATCGAGCCTAGTGCGGGCGCAATCCTTGGTCTTTGGCGCCAGGGTATTGCCCGACTCCGCCAGTCGGCACGCTGGACGCCTATTCTACGGAACCGTCTGGTAAGGAGTCCAGGGAATAGCCTTGAGCGAGTATGAGCCCGAAGCTTGATAGCCGAGTCCCGTCCCCGACGTGCGGTAGTTGCCAGCGCCGCAGTTCCCACTAACCGTCACAATATGCAAAATGACGGGTGACCCGTTGTAGACAGCGTTGGTGAAGGAGCACAGCGCTGTCCCTCGCACCAGCCCGGCATCCGCACCCAGTTGTCCTGTCGGGGACGATGCGCCCGTCGTACGCTTGACGTGCACTCCCCCGTATGCTGTGCTTCCTGTGTTAGTGGTGTAGGCCCTTGCCTGATACGAAGTGGGGCTACCGAACGTTTGCCAACTGGAGTATGTAATGGCGTGGGCGGCGCCACTTCCCAACCCGACTATCAGTCCGGCAAGCAGAGTCACTCCAAGCCCGACGCCCACTCGTCGTCTGGCACGATCATTCATGGTGCGGTCACTTCTCATCGGATTCTCCCTCGCCCACGATCGCGCCACCGACCTTGAACTCGCCTACTTGCGTGACGCCATCTGTCAAATAGACGGGGATCATGCGGGTCGTTGGCTGCAGTTTTGCGGCCTCCTCGGGGGTTAGTTCCTCGTCCATCCGAGGTGCAGCGAGGTCAGCTGTGTAGACGTACCCGATCTGTCCGTTGGTTGCGATCGCTTCAACAAGAACGAGTCCCTCAGCCTCGCCTCACTGCCCATACGATTGTCCACCTTCGTTGGTGCCGATCGCTCCTGGGATTGCGCTCACGGCAGGCGTGGGAGCGTCATATGTGCGGTCGATCGGTTGCGACGCCGAGGTTCTATGGGGCTTTGGCACGTGATCCACTGTGGGCTCGGTCACCGCACTCACGGCCAGAGTGCCAATGACGAATCCTCCAAGTGCCATGCCAACCCCCGCGAGAATGAGTTTTCGCATCAGATTCCCGTTCGGCGTAGCTGACTGGGCGATGCGGTTGAGACTAGCGACCTCCACAATTGGCGAGCAAGATCAAAATGGGAACTGCTGCGAACAGGGTGAACGATGGGCGCGTCCCGTGCGCAGCCTTCGTGATGGTTTCGAGGGGAGGAGCAAGAGGTGGATGCCCTCCGCAATGACGCTCGCAATGAAGGGCAGATCTGTCGTTGAGCGAGCGGTCGTGCTAGTGGCCGGCCTCGTTCCAGTCCCCGCCCCGGCCGATCTGCACATCGAGGGGCACGGACAGCTGCGCAGCATCCCCCATACGCTCGCGGACGACGCGTTCAGCGGCATCCCACTCCCCCGGGGCGACCTCGACGACGAGCTCGTCGTGGATCTGCAGCAGCACGCGCGAGGTCAGACCCTCGGCATGGAACTCTTCGTGGATGCGGAACAGTGCGACCTTCATGATGTCGGCGGCGCTGCCCTGAATCGGTGCATTGAGCGCGGCGCGTTCGGCGTTCTCGCGCAACACCCGGTTGGGGCTCGCCAGGTCGGGGAACGGTCGACGGCGGCCGAAGATCGTCTCGGTGTAGCCGTCGATGCGCGCCTGCTCGACCGACGAGCGCAGATAGTCGCGCACGGCGCCGAAGCGGGCGAAGTACTCCATCATGAGCTGCTTCGCCTCGGACTGATCGATCCTCAGCTGCTTCGACAGGCCGAACGCCGACAGACCGTAGACGAGTCCGTACGACATGGCCTTGACCTTCGTGCGCATCTGAGGTGTCACGTCGGCGGGGTCGACCGAGAAGACGCGTGCGCCGACGAAGCGGTGCAGGTCCTCCCCCGAATTGAACGCCTCGATGAGCCCGGGATCTTCGGACAGGTGCGCCATGATGCGCATCTCGATCTGCGAGTAGTCCGCCGTCAGCAGGGTGTCGTAGCCGGTGCCGACCTGGAACGCCGAACGGATGCGCCGGCTCTCTTCGGTGCGGATCGGAATGTTCTGCAGGTTAGGGTCGGTGCTCGACAGACGCCCCGTCTGGCTGCCGGTCTGCAGATACGTCGTGCGGATCCGCCCGTCGTCGCCGATGGCGGCGTCGAGCGATTCGATGATCTGTCGCAGCTTCGTCGCTTCGCGGTGCTGCAGCAGTTGACCGAGGAAGGGGTGCGGATTGCTCTCCTGCAGATCGGCCAGCACAGCGGCATCCGTCGAATAGCCGGTCTTCGTCTTGCGGGTCTTCGGCAGCTGCAGCTCTTCGAAGAGCACCTCCTGCAGCTGCTTGGGTGAACCGAGGTTCACTTCGCGGCCGATCGTCGCATACGCCTCCTGCGCGATCGCGTCGGCGCGTGCGGCCAGTTCGGCGGAGAACGAGGAGAGGTTGTCGTGCGACACGGCGACGCCGGCGAGTTCCATGTCGGCGAGGGTCAGCAGCGTCGGCAATTCGATCTCGTCGAGCACGCGGGTGACCGGCGCGGGAAGCTCGGCCCGCAGCGCCTCGGCGACACGCAGGATGAACCACGACAGCTGCCCGGGCGTGGCCCCCTCGGTCTCGGGGACGAGCTGGGTGGGGTCGGCCTCGGGAAGCTTCTCGCCGAGGTAGCGGTCGACGAGATCGGCGAGCTTCTTGTCGGGAAAGCTGGGGCGCAGCAGCCATCCGGCGAGGATGACGTCGAAGGCGAGATTGCCGACGGCAAGACCCGCGCGGCGCAGCGCCTTGACCTGCGGCTTCGCGTCGGCGTAGACGGCGTCGTCGGCATCGGCCAGCCACGGCGCGACCGCCGCGGCGACGTCGGGAGACCACGACACCTCGACGACCTCGTCGGCGCGCGCGAGCCCGATGCGATGCGGCAGCCCGCCCTCGGTCGTGACGGTCACACCGACGGCGCCTTCTTTGTCTGCCAGCCACGCCGCCAGGTCTGCAGCGGACAGCTCGCGCACGGGCGGCATCTCGGGTGCCGGGGTCGTTGCGGATGCCGTGGCCTGCTCACCTGCTGCCTCGAAGACGCGCGGCAGGAGCGTGCGGAACTCGAGCCTCGCGAAGATGTCACGCACGGCCTGGGCGTCGATCGGCTGCACTTCGAGATCAGCGGGGCCGACGGGGAGCTCGACGTCGCGCAGCAGCCGGTTGAGCGCGCGGTTGCGGCGCACGGCGTCGATGTTGTCGCGCAGGTTGCCGCCGACGACCCCCTTGATCGTGTCGGCTCCGTCGAGCAGCGCATCGAGCGAGCCGAACTGCGTGAGCCACTTCACCGCCGTCTTCTCGCCCACCTTGGGTACGCCGGGCAGGTTGTCGCTCGTCTCACCGACGAGGGCCGCGACGTCGGGGTACTGCTCGGGAGGCACGCCGTAGCGCTCGATGACGGCGTCACGGTCGTAGCGCTTGAGCTGCGAGACGCCCTGCACGTTGGGATAGAGCAGCGTGACGTCGTCGGTGACGAGCTGGATCGTGTCGCGGTCGCCCGAGCACACGAGCACCGAGAAGCCCGCTTCAGCGCCCTGCGTCGCGAGCGTCGCGAGAATGTCGTCGGCCTCGATGTCTTCCTGGAAGAGCACGGGGATGCGCATCGCCGCGAGGCAGTCCTGCAGCAGGGGGATCTGGCCCTTGAACTCGGCCGGGCTCTCGGACCGGTTCGCCTTGTACTCCGCGTACTCGCGGGTGCGGAACGATTGGCGCGACGTGTCGAACGCGACCGCGAGGTGCGTCGGCTTCTCAGCCTTGATGAGGTTGACCAGCATCGCCAGGAACCCGTAGATCCCGTTGGTGTGCTGGCCGTCCTTCGTCGTGAAGTTGTCGACCGGAAGAGCGAAGAACGCCCGGTACGCGAGCGAATGGCCGTCGACGACGAGAAGAGTAGGCTTTGCGGAGTCCGTCACCCTCCCAGCGTAGACGCGAGGTGCGACAGCGTCCGAAAGCGAGACCCATGCCAGAGCCCGTCTCCTCCCCCGCCGCTGTCGACGCGCACGAGTGGCTCACCGCACACGGGGGCGGCGCCCTCGCCGAGAAGATGGGCATGGAGTTCACCGAGTTCTCGGTGCAGCGCTGCGTGGCCACGATGCCGGTCGAGGGCAACACGCAACCCGTCGGGCTCATGCACGGCGGCGCCTATGTCGTTCTCGGCGAATCGCTCGGCTCGATGGCGGCGAATCTGCACGCCGGCCCCGGCCGTCTCGCCCTGGGCATCGATGTCAACGCGACCCACACGCGCGCGGCGACGAGCGGAGTCGTCACGGGCGTGTGCACGCCGATCCACCTCGGCCGGTCGATGACCGTCCATGAGATCGTCGTCACCGACGATCAGGGCCGGCGATGCTCGACCGTGCGCATCACCAACATGATCACCGAGCGACCTCAGGCCTGAGCCGCGGCATCCCGCTTCTGCTTCGCCTCGAACCGGTCCTGGCGGGCCTTCGTCGCGAGGATCGAGACGAGCAGCGCGAGTTCGAACGCGTTCGTGACGGCCCCGCTGTCGAGCGGGATCGGGACGGCGCTTCCCACCGTCATGATGACGGCGCCGACCAGGAGCCAGATCCACCCTTGACGGCGCCAGACGAAGAACCCCGCCAGGATGAGCGCCGCGGCGACGAAGAGCACCATGATCGGCGGGCCGGCGGCATCCGCGTCGGAATAGCTGAGCACCCCGTACTCGGTTCCGGGTTCCAGGGTCAGACCCGCGAGCACCGTGACGATCTCGAACACGATCAGCGCCGCGGTGATGACGACCGCCACGACGGCCGCGATGCGCGTGCGCGCCCACGGCTGACCGGCGCGCCGCACGGCGTGCCATGACCAGACGACGAGCAGGGGCGTCACGAACGCGTGCACCCAGAACCGTCCGGCGCTGAGCCCCTCGAGAAGCGCGCCCTCGCCGATCGCGGCCCCGGCGGCGATCACGGTGTTGTCGTAGACGAGGCCGCCCAGGACGAGAAGCGGCAGGTTCGCCGGTGTCAGCCAGCCGTGCCGCACCCCGAGGGCGATGCCCCAGGCGAGCAGCAGCACGTAGCCGGCGGCGAATCCGGTGAACAGTGCGGTATCCATCCGTCGACTCTGCCGACTTCCGCGAGCGGATGCGACGGCTCGACGCGCGCCGCGACGTCAGGCAGAATGCGGCGTCAGTCCTTCTTGGGCGCGAGCTGCTCGATGATGGCCTTCGCGACGTCCTGCATCGTGAGGCGGCGATCCATCGAGGCTTTCTGGATCCAGCGGAAGGCCTCGGGCTCGGACAGACCCATCTTCTCGTTGAGCAGGCCCTTCGCCCGGTCGACGAGCTTGCGGGTCTCGAAGCGCTCGACCATGTCGGCGACCTCGGCTTCGAGCGTGATGATCTGCTCGTAGCGGGCGAGGGCGATCTCGATGGCCGGCAGCAGGTCGTTCGGCGTGAACGGCTTCACGACGTACGCGAGGGCGCCGGCCTCGCTCGCGCGCTCGACGAGCTCCTTCTGGCTGAAGGCCGTCAGGAGCACGACGGGCGCGATGTGGTTCTTGCTGAGCTTCTCGGCGGCCGAGATGCCGTCGAGCTGCGGCATCTTCACATCCATGATCACCAGATCCGGGCGCAGCTCGGTGGCGAGCTGAACGGCGGTCTCGCCGTCGCCCGCCTCGCCGACGACGTCGAAGCCGTTGTCGCGGAGGATCTCGACGATGTCGAGGCGGATGAGCGATTCATCCTCTGCCACGACGACACGACGAGGTGCGGATGCGGGTGCCCCAACGGGCTGGTCGAGCTCAGTCACCATTGAATCCTACGGTATCGTCGTTCGCGGCAGCGCGCCGGCAGATCGCGCGTGCGCCGGTGTGGCGGAATGGCAGACGCGACCGACTCAAAATCGGTTGCCCGCGAGGGCGTGTGGGTTCGACTCCCACCACCGGTACTTCACTCGTCTTCGCGAGGTCCGTGAAGACGTCGACGGCGTCGGTCCGCATCCGCGGACGAACGGGTCGACCACGGGCCGCCGGGGAAAGTTCACCCCGGGCGTCACCCCGGGCTAACCCGGCTTCGATCCCAGTGTTTGCGCGGAATCTGCGTCGGGACCGGCGTTCGAGCCCGAAACACGGGCCTGATCGAATCGACCCAATGGATATGGTGGGCGCGGCGGACAGAGAGCCGATTTCGTGCGCCGATCCTCAGCCTTTGCGACTGAGTGCGAACAGTTGGGTATTCACGGGAGGCGACCGAAGTATGCGCAACGTGTGGCGTGTTTTCCTTCGCGATCTCAAGCGTTTCGGGCGGGTGCCCCTGGCGTGGGTCATCATCGGCGGAGCGCTCATCACGCCGTGCCTCTACGCGTGGTTCAACATCGTCGCGTTCTGGGATCCCTTCGACAACACGAAGAACCTCAGCATCGCCGTCGTCAATCTCGACGAGGGCGGTTCGACCTCGCTCACCGGCGACCTGAATGTCGGCGACCAGTTGGTGGCGCAGCTCAAAGACAACGACGATCTGGGTTGGCACTTCCTGTCCGAGGACGAGGCCATGGCATCGATCAAGAGCGGTGAGAGCTATGCCGCCTTCGTCGTGCCGGCGACATTCACGGCAGACCTGCTCAGCCTCACCACGGGCGACTTCACCCAGCCCAAGCTGCTCTACTACGTCAATGAGAAGCTGAACGGGGTCGCACCCGAGATCACCGACACGGGCGCCACGACCGTCCAGACGCAGATGACGGACGCCTTCACCAAGCAGGTCGCCAGCGCCGTCGCGACGGCGATCAAGACCGGCGGCGGGGTCGCCGAGCAGGACCTGCTGGATGCCGAGGCCAAGATCATCGACGATCTGGAAGCGGCTGCGCAGATCGTCGCGCAGACCCGTGACCACGTCGGGGAGCTGCAGACGGGGCTCCAGTCAACCCGCGAAGGGCTGCAGAGGGGCGTCGTCACTCTCTCGGACATCGACGGTGCGCTCGGCGGCGTCCAAGGCTCACTGAGCGACGTCCGTGCTCTTTCCGACAAGGCGCAGTCCGATCTTCTGCGCCTCGCCGGTGAAGCCACGACCGGCCACGTCATCGGATCCGCCGAGGTCGCGCAGGGCGCGGCAGCGGCCATCGCCGCGATCGGCAGGGTCACGGCCGCGACGGACTCCCTCTCGGCGGGTGTCGACGCGCAGCGCACGCTCCTGGGAGAAGCGTCCGGCCTCCTGTCGGGCCTCGACGACCAGCTCGCTCAGACCTCGGCAGCGCTCGCGAGCCTCGACGCGGACCTGGCCACGCTCGAAGGGGACATGGGTGCCGCCGTGACGGACCTGCGCGCCGTGGGCGGTGCGGCCGCGTGGCAGGAGCTGCAGACCCTCACGTCGCTGGATCCCGAGCAGATCGCGCAGTTCATGTCGACGCCGGTGGTCGTGGATCAGCACACCATCTTCCCGACCAAGACCTACGGGTCGCTGATGGCTGCCCTGTTCATCAACCTCTCACTGTGGATCGGCGCGTTCGTGCTGGTCGTCATCCTCAAGCTCGAGGTCGACGACGAAGAGGTGCCCGGTCTGACGGAGCGGCAGGGCTACCTCGGTCGCTGGATGCTGTTCGCTTCGATCGCCGTGATGCAGGCCATCACGCTCAGCATCGGCAACCTCATCATCGGCGTGCAGCACGTCAACCCGTTCGTCTTCGTCATCACGCCGATCCTGATCGGACTGAGCTATCTGAGCATCATCTATGCCCTCTCGGTCACGTTCGGCTACATCGGCAAGGGCCTGGTCGTGATCCTGGTGATCATGCAGATTCCCGGGGCTTCGGGGATCTATCCCATCCAGCTCATGCCGGAGTTCTTCCAGTCGCTGTACCCCTTCTTCCCGTTCACCTACGGCATCGACGCCATGCGCGAGGTGATCAGCGGCTTCGCGGGGCTCGCGTACTGGCGCTACATGGGAACGCTGCTGCTCTTCGTCGCCCTGGCGTTCTTCCTGGGGCTCGTGCTGCGTCGAGGCGTGTCCAACCTGACACGACTGTTCACACAGCAGGTCGGCGCGACGGAGCTGTTCACATCGGAGGCCGGCGCACCCTCGGGCCCCGGCTTCCGCCTGAACCACCTGCTGCGTGCGCTGGCGAACCGTGAGAGGTACACGCAGCGGCTGGCCAAACGCGCACTCCCCTTCGCGCGCTCCTATCGGAAGGTGCGCACCGCGATCATCGCGATCGGCTTGTTCGGCATCTTCTTCCTCGCCGGTCTGGCCATGATCTTCCCGGACGACAAGACCGAGTTCGTGGGTCTGTGGATCCTCTGGCTCGTGATCGTGTTCGCGGCCCTCATCACGCTCGAGTACATCCGCTACAGCCTGCGGCTCTCGACCGAGGTGAGTGAGATGCCTGACGCGGAGATACGTCGAGAACTCGCCGAAGTGGAGGCGCGCAAGTGAGCGGTATCTGGGAGCTGTTCCGCGCCGATCTGCGCCGCGCCACCAGCAACGTGATGTCGGTGATCGTGCTGTGCGGCCTGATCGTGATCCCGTCGGCGTTCACCTGGTTCAACGTCATCGGCAGCTGGGAGCCGTTCGACAACACGAAGAACCTGAAGGTCGCCGTCGCGAGCGTCGACGATGGGTACACCAGTGCGCTCATCCCGATGCACGTCAACATCGGCAGCATCGTCGAGTCGGCCCTGCGCGCGAACGACCAGCTCGATTGGATCATCACGTCGGAAGAGGATGCCATCGCCGGCACCACATCCGGCGAATACTATGCCGCGATGGTGCTGCCGAAGGACTTCAGCGAACGCATGCTGACGTTCTACACCGCGGGGTCTCAGCGCACGCAGATCGACTACTACACGAACGACAAATCGAATCCGCTCGCGCCTCTCATCACGAGCGAGGGGGCCGATGACCTCTCCGCGAAGATCAACGCGGAGTTCACCCAGGAGCTCAGCAACATCGCGCTCAGCCTGGTCTCGTCGCTGTCGAAGTCATTGAGCGACTCAGAATCGCAGGCCGCGTTCGCCCGCATCGAGGCGCACGTCGGTCAGGTCGGCGTGCAGCTGCGCGCCGCGTCCGGGACGGCGAGTATGTTCACCGCTCTGCTCGAGTCGAGCGTGCCGCTCGTGGAGAGCACGACGAGCCTGCTGGGTACGGTCGAATCCGAGTTCTCGGCGGCGACGGGCAAGGTGAAGGAAGGCCTCGCCGCTGCGCAGGAGGCGGGCGGCGCGATCGCGCAGGCCACGCAGGCACTGACGACGGCGTTCGAGGCCAGCAGTGCGCAGCTCGGCCGCTTCGAAGGCCAGGTCGACAGGATCTTCTCGGCAGTGGATGCGGATGCCGGTGCGACCATCGCCATGATCGACGAGATGTCCGCCCAGCTCGCCGACCTCATCAGCAAGCATGAGGCGTTGCGGGAACGGCTCGTCGACGATGTCCAGCCGAACATTCCCGAAGAGGACGCACCGGCGTTCGCGGCGATCATCGACAGCCTCGACGCCGCGATCGCGCAGGAGCAGGCACTCCAAGCGCGCCTGCAGGAGACCGCTGACGGAATCGCATCGGGCAACGCCGACGCCCAGCGGTTCCGCGGTCAATTCGACAGCCGGATCGCCGCGGCACAGTCGGCACTGGACAGCGCGAACAGCGTGTACGCGAACGACCTGAAGCCCACTTTCGACCAGATGGGGGCAGAACTCGCCGTCGTCGGTGCCGGGTTGGACGCCATCGGCGGGGACGTGTCCGAGGTCACGCGTGTGGCGGAGGGGGCGGCATCTCTCCTCGTGACCGCCGCGCAGGACAACCGGGCGCTCGCGGACGCGCTGGCCACGGCCGCCGACTCGGTGGACCGCGTGCAGGATGCGCTGTCCAGTGCCATCGACTCCGGCGACTTCAGCATGATCGGCAAGATCATCGGCACGAACCCCTCGGTTCTCGCCCGGGCGATCGCGCAACCCATCGGCCTGGACCGGATCGCGGTCTACCCCGTGGTGAGCTTCGGTGCGGGGATGGCGCCCCTCTATACCGTCCTGTCGCTGTGGGTGGGGGCTCTGCTCATGGCGGTGACACTGCGTGTGGCTCCGCCCACGCGTGCGTCCGAAGGTGGGCCGCAGCTCAAGCTCCACCAGCAGTTCCTCGGACGCTACGCGATCTTCGCGCTGCTGGGTCTGGCGCAGAGCACGTTGGTGTTCCTCGGCAACATCCTGCTCGTCGGGCTCGATCCGGTGCATCCGTTCCTGTTCATGCTCGTGGGGTGGACGACCTCGCTCGTGTTCACGTTCCTCATCTACACGCTGGTCGTATCGTTCAGCGACGCCGGCAAGGCGCTCGCGGTGTTCCTGCTCGTCATCCAGGTGGCCGGCGCGGGCGGTGCGTATCCGCTGTCGCTGCTGCCCGAGTGGTTCCAGAACGTCAGCCCGTTCCTGCCCGCCACGCACGCCATCGATGCGTTCCGGGCCGCGTTGGCGGGGATCTACCAGGCGGACTTGTGGATCTCGCTGGGCTGGCTGCTCGCGTTCATGGTCCCGATGCTCCTGCTGGGACTCGTGCTGCGCAAGCCGTTGATCGGCCTCAACGAGAAGATGGAAGGCATGCTGCAGTCCACCAAGCTCATGTAGGTCGCGCGTGCGCGTCTCGACGCGACCGACGACGAAGGCGGTCACCCCCCCCCGGGTGACCGCCTTCGTCGTTCGCCTGCCGCTACTCGCGGTAGATGGGTGCCTTGCCGTGCACGGCGTCGCCCACCTTGTGGATGCGGATGTCGTTCGTCGACCCGATGATCCCGGGAGGCGATCCCGAGATCACGACGACCTTGTCGCCGACGGCGGCGAGGTCGTTGGCGAGCAGGTAGTCGTCGACCTGGATGAACATCCGGTCGGTGTGCGGCACATGCTCGACGAGCGTGGACTGAACGCCCCACGTGATCGCCATGCGGCGGCGGATGCCGGGTTCGGGCGTGAATCCGAGCATCGGGATGCCGGGGCGAAGACGTGACATGCGCCGCGCCGTGTCGCCGGACTCGGTGAAGATGCAGAGGTACTTCGCCTCGACGAAGTCGGCGACCTCGAGCGCGGCGAGCGTGATCGCCCCGCCCTGCGTGCGGGGCTTCGTCGTGAACGGCTGGATGCGCTCCAGGCCGTGCTCCTCGGTGGACGCGATGATGCGGGCCATCGTCTCGACGACGACGACGGGATAGCGTCCGACGCTCGTCTCGCCCGACAGCATGACGGCGTCGGCGCCGTCGAGCACGGCGTTGGCGACGTCACTCGTCTCGGCGCGCGTGGGAACGGGGTTGTCGATCATCGACTCGAGCATCTGCGTCGCGACGATGACCGGCTTGGCCATGCGACGGCACAGCTCGACGGCGCGCTTCTGCACGATCGGCACGGCCTCGAGCGGAAGCTCGACGCCGAGGTCGCCGCGGGCGACCATGATGCCGTCGAACGCGTCGATGATCTCCTCGAGGTTCTCGACCGCCTGCGGCTTCTCGATCTTCGCGATGACGGGAACGTGGCGTCCTTCTTCGGCCATGATGACGTGCACGCGCTGCACGTCTTTCGCCGAGCGTACGAACGACAAGGCGATGAAGTCCGCTCCGGCCTGCAGGCCCCAGCGCAGATCGGCTTCGTCCTTCTCCGACAGCGCCGGCACGTTGACCGCGACGCCGGGCAGGTTGATGCCCTTGTTGTTCGAGACGGGACCGGCGACGATGACTTTGGTCGTGACGACCGTGCCGTCGGTCTCGATCACTTCGACGCGCACCTTGCCGTCGTCGATCAGCAGGAAGTCCCCCGGCGCGACGTCTTGGGGCAGCCCCTTGAACGTCGTCGACACGATCTCCTTCGTGCCGAGGATGTCCTCGGTGGTGATCTTGAAGATGTCGCCGACGGCGAGCTCGTGCGGCCCGTTCTCGAACTTGCCGAGCCGGATCTTGGGCCCCTGCAGGTCGACGAGGATCGCGACGGCGCGCTGGGCGTCTTCGGCGGCCTTCCGCACGTTGGCGAAGTTGCTCTCGTGGATCGAGTAGTCGCCGTGGCTCAGGTTCAGCCGAGCGACGTCGACGCCGGCATCGATGATCGCGCGGACCATCTCATACGACGAAGTTGCGGGACCCAGGGTGGCGACGATTTTTGCGCGTCTCATCCGTGCTTTCTTCCGTGGTGTGCGAAGTGGGGGGAAGCTTCCGCCAGCCTACGCGGGCGGCAGGCCGATGGCGACATCGTCGGGTCGCACGGGCGCCGGCAGCTGCGTGCCGCCCATCAGGAACGCATCCACCGCCGCGGCGACCGAGCGTCCCTCGGCGATCGCCCACACGATGAGCGACTGCCCGCGGCCGGCATCTCCCGCGACGAACACCCCGGGGGCGCTCGTCTGGAAGTCGGAGTCGCGAGAGGGGATGCCGCGTTCGGTGAAGCGCGTGCCGAGCTGATCCTCGAGGAGCGCACGTTCGGGACCGGTGAACCCCATCGCGATGAGCACGAGGTCGGCGGGGATCTCCCGCTCCGTGCCGGCTTTGGGCACGCGACGCCCGTCGATGAACTCGGTCTCGGCGACACGCAGCGCGCGGACCTCGCCCGCGCCGTTGCCGACGAACTCGACGGTCGAGGCGAGGTACGAGCGCTCACCGCCCTCCTCGTGCGCCGACTGCACCTCGAACAGGACCGGAGCCGTGGGCCACGGCTGATGACCGGGCCGCTCCCCTGGCGGGCGCCGGCCGATCGCCAGGTTCGTGACGCTGAGGGCGCCCTGGCGGTGCGCCGTGCCGATGCAGTCCGCTCCCGTGTCACCGCCGCCGATCACGACGACGTGCTTTCCCGCCGCCGTGATCTGGTTCGGCACGACATCGCCCGCGCCCGCGCGGTTGGACTCCACGAGGTACTCCATCGCGACGTGCACGCCGTCGAGCTCGCGCCCCGGAAGGGGCAGCTCACGTGCGACCGTCGCGCCCGTCGCGACGACGACGGCGTCGTAACGCGTCCGCAGGTCGTCCCACGACAGGTCCACGCCGATCTCGACGCCGGCGCGGAAGCGCGTGCCCTCGTCCTGCATCTGACGCAGGCGCGCCTCGAGGTGCTTCTTCTCCATCTTGAAGTCGGGGATGCCATACCGCAGCAGCCCGCCGATGCGGTCGTCGCGTTCGAAGACCGCGACGGTGTGACCCGCGCGCGTCAGCTGCTGGGCAGCGGCGAGCCCGGCAGGTCCCGAGCCGACGACGGCCACGGTCCTGCCCGTGAGCCGTCCCGGCGGCTCGGGTTCGATCCATCCCTTGCCGAACGCCTCGTCGGCGATCGACACCTCGATCTGCTTGATCGTCACGGCGGGCTGGTTGATCCCCAGCACGCACGAGCTCTCGCACGGGGCCGGGCACAGCCGCCCCGTGAACTCGGGGAAGTTGTTGGTCGCGTGCAGCCGCTCGCTCGCCGCCCGGCCTTCGCCACGCCACGTGAGGTCGTTCCACTCCGGGATGAGGTTGCCCAGGGGGCATCCGCGGTGGCAGAACGGCACTCCGCAGTCCATGCACCGGCCCGCTTGACGGCGCAGGACGGCGCTGTCGCCGGGCTCATAGACCTCTTTCCAGTCCATGATCCGAACGGGAACGGGGCGGCGTGCCGGCAGCTCCCGCTCCGTGATCTTCAGAAAGCCCTTCGGGTCAGCCACCCGTCACCTCCAGGATGCGGTTCCATACGATGTCGCCGTCGGGATCGAGTCCCTCGGCGACGGCGACCCGTCGCGCATCCAGGACAGCGGCGTAGTCCCGCGGCAGGACGCGGACGAAGTTGCGGACCTCGGTCTCGAAGTCCTCGAGCAGGGATGCCGCGCGCACCGAGCCCGTCTGCGCGACGTGCTGTTCGAGCAGGTCGCGAAGCATCGCCGCGTCACCCGAGCCGAGCGGGCCGAGTTCGAGCTCGCCGTTCGCGAGCGCCTCGCGGTTGACCAGGGCCGGATCGAGCCGGTGCACGTATGCGGTTCCTCCCGACATCCCGGCGCCCAGATTTCGTCCGGTCGTGCCGAGGATGACGGCGAGGCCGCCCGTCATGTATTCCAGCGCGTGATCACCCACGCCCTCCACGACGGCGGTCGCGCCCGAGTTGCGCACGAAGAACCGCTCCCCCACGACGCCGCTGAGGAACATCGTGCCCTGCGTCGCCCCGTAGCCGATCACATTGCCGGCGATGACGTTCTGCGCCGCCTCGAACGTGGCCGCCCGGGGAGGCCGCACGATGATCTGTCCGCCGGAGAGGCCTTTGCCGACATAGTCGTTCGAGTCGCCCTCGAGCCGCAGCGTGATCCCGGCGGGCAGGAACGCCCCCAGGGACTGACCGGCCGAACCCGTCAGATTGATCTCGATCGATCCCGTGCGCAGACCGTGCTCACCGTGCGCGCGGGTCACGTGATGGCCCAGAAGCGTCCCGACGGCGCGCTCGGTGTTGCGGATCGGAAGGTCGAGCACGATGTGCCCGCCGTCGGCGATGACCTGCTGCGCGCGTTCGATGAGCGGCACATCGAAGTGCGCGTCGAGCCCATGCTCCTGATCGCGCGCATGCCGTCGCGGCTCGTCCTCGGCGAACACCGGACCTGCCAGGACCGGCGCCAGATCCAATCCCTCCGTCTTCCAGTGCCGCACGGCATCGTCGACATCGAGCAGCTCGGTGCGGCCGACGATCTCGTCGAGCGAGCGCACGCCGAGCTCGGCGAGCAGCTCCCGCACCTCTTCGGCGATGAACTCCATGAAGTTCACGACGAACTCCGGCTTGCCCGTGAAGCGCGCGCGCAGCGTCGGGTTCTGCGTCGCGACGCCGACCGGACACGTGTCGAGGTGGCAGACGCGCATCATGACGCACCCCGACACGACGAGCGGCGCCGTGGCGAAGCCGAACTCCTCCGCGCCCAGCAGGGCTCCGATGACGACGTCGCGACCCGTCTTGAGCTGACCGTCGACCTGCACGACGACGCGGTCGCGCATGCCGTTGAGCATGAGCGTCTGCTGCGTCTCGGCCAGACCCAGCTCCCACGGAGTGCCGGCGTGCTTGAGGGAGTTCAGCGGACTCGCACCCGTGCCGCCGTCGTGCCCCGAGACGAGGATGACATCCGCGAGGGCCTTCGCCGTGCCGGCTGCGACCGCGCCGATGCCGGACTGGCTCACGAGCTTGACGTGCACGCGCGCCGTCGGGTTGGCGCGCTTGACGTCGAAGATGAGCTGCTTGAGGTCTTCGATCGAGTAGATGTCGTGGTGCGGCGGCGGTGAGATGAGCCCCACGCCGGCCGTCGCGTGGCGTGTGCGCGCGACCCACGGATACACCTTCGTCGGCGGCAGCTGTCCGCCCTCGCCGGGCTTGGCGCCCTGCGCGAGCTTGATCTGGATGTCGTCCGCCTCGGTCAGGTAGAGGCTCGTGACGCCGAAGCGCCCCGAAGCGACCTGCTTGATCGCGCTGCGGCGCGCGGGATCCAGAAGGCGATCGACGTCCTCGCCACCCTCCCCCGTGTTCGATTTGCCGCCGATGCTGTTCATCGCGATCGCGAGGGTCTCGTGGGCCTCCTGCGAGATCGAGCCGTAGCTCATGGCTCCCGTCGAGAAGCGCGCGACGATGGATGCCACCGACTCCACCTCGTCCAGCGGCACGGGCGGGCGCTCCCCGGTCTTGAGACGGAACAGCCCGCGCAGCGTCTTCAGTTCGTGCGCCTGGTCATCGACGAGCTTCGTGTATTCGCGGAAGATGTCGTACCGTCGCGTGCGCGTCGAGTGCTGCAGCCGGAAGACCGTGTCCGGATCGAACAGGTGCGGCGACCCGTCGCGGCGCCACTGGTACTCGCCGCCGGTCCAGAGCCGCTCGTGCGCTCGAGCCGCGGCATCCTCGGGGTAGGCGAAATCATGACGCGCCTGGTTCTCGGCCGCGATCTCATCGATCCCGATGCCGCCGAGCTTGCTCTCGGTGCCCGTGAAGTACGCGTCGATGAGCTCCTGCCCGAGACCGACGGCTTCGAACGCCTGCGCTCCGGAATACGACGCGACGGTCGAGATGCCCATCTTCGACATGATCTTCAGCACGCCCTTGCCGAGCGCGTAGATCACGTTGCGCACGGCCTGCTCGGGCGAGATCCCGGTGATGAAGCCCGTCCGCACGAGATGCTCGACGGTCTCCATCGCGAGATACGGGTTGACGGCGGATGCACCGTAGCCCAGCAGCGTCGCGACGTGATGCACTTCGCGCACATCGCCCGCCTCGACGACGAGTCCCACCTTCATCCGCGTCTCGGTGCGGATGAGGTGGTGGTGGACCGCCGACAGCATGAGCAGCGACGGGATCGGCACGAGGTCCTTGTTCGAGTCGCGGTCGGACAGGATGAGGAACTCGGCGCCCTCGGCGATCGCGGCATCCGCCTCTGTGCACAGGGCATCGAGACGCTCCTTGAGCACGCCCGGACCGGCGTCGAAGTGATACAGCCCCCGCAGCGTCACAGCGCGACGGCCGGGCATCGTGCGGTGGATGTTCTGGATCTTCGCGAGCTCGTCGTTGTCGAGCACGGGGAAATCGAGGGTGATCTGCCGCGTGTGGTCGGGGCCCCACGCGAGGAGGTTGCGCTCGGGACCGATCCCCGCGCGCAGGCTCGTGACGATCTCTTCGCGGATCGAGTCGAGCGGCGGATTGGTGACCTGGGCGAACTGCTGCGTGAAGTAGTCGAAGAGCAGGCGCGGGCGTTCGCTGAGCACGGCGACCGGCGTGTCGCTGCCCATCGCACCGAGCGGCTCGGCGCCGGTCTGCCCCATGGGGGTCAGCAGCACCCGCACTTCTTCTTCGGTGTATCCGAAGGTGCGCTGACGACGCGTGATCGAGGCGATCGGGTGCACGATGTGCTCGCGATCGGGCAGCTCCTCGAGCTGCAGACGCTGCCGAAGCCACAGCTCCCACGGTTCGAGCCGGGCGAGACGCGTCTTGATCTCGTCGTCTTCGATGATGCGGCCCTCGGCCGTGTCGACGATGAACATGCGGCCCGGCCGCAGGCGGCCGCGGCGCTTGATGCGCTCGGGCTCGAACTCGAGCACGCCGGTCTCGCTGCCGATCACGACGAGTCCGTCGGTCGTCTCCGTCCAGCGGCCGGGGCGCAGGCCGTTGCGATCGAGCGTCGCACCCACGAGCGTGCCGTCGGTGAAGATGAGGGCCGCGGGGCCGTCCCACGGCTCCATCTGCAGCGCGTGGTAGTCGTAGAAGGCGCGCAGATCGGGGGCCAGGTCGGCCTGCTTCTCGTACGCCTCGGGCATCATCATCATGACGGCGTGCGGCAGGCTGCGACCCGTCAGAGTGAGGAGCTCGAGCACTTCGTCGAACGAGGCCGAGTCGCTCGCACCGGGCGTGCAGATGGGAAGCAGCGGCGCCATGTCGCCCAGCAGCTCCGATTCCAGCTGCGACTGACGCGCGCGCATCCAGTTGCGGTTGCCGCGCACGGTGTTGATCTCGCCGTTGTGCGCGAGCATGCGCAGCGGCTGCGCGAGCGGCCAGGACGGGAACGTGTTGGTCGAGTAGCGCGAGTGCACGACGGCCAGTTCGCACGCGAACCTCTCGTCGGACAGATCGGGGAAGAACGGCTCGAGCTGCAGCGTCGTGACCATGCCCTTGTAGCCGAGTGTGCGGCACGACAGGGAAACAAAATACGCGCCCAACTCATGTTGGGCGCGTTTGCGAAGACGGAAGACCAGACGGTCGAGCGACAGGCCGGACATGGCCGGAGCGCCGCCGATGGCGGGGCGGGACAGGAACAGCTGCTCGAAGTCGGGGCGCGCGGCGAGTGCGAGCTTGCCGAGGTGCTCTTCGCGCGTGGGCACGTGCCGCCATCCCAGCACGACGAGATCCTCGTCGGCGGCGATGCGTGCGATCCCGTCCTTGACGGCGGCGCGCTCGGCGTCATCGCGCGGCAGGAAGGCCATGCCGACGGCGTACTCGCCGACCGGCGGCAGGTCGAAGTCGACGACGGCGCGCAGGAACGCGTCGGGGATCTGCGTCAGGATGCCTGCTCCGTCGCCCGTGCCGGCGTCAGAGCCGATCGCGCCGCGGTGCTCGAGATTGCGCAGCGCCGTCAGCGCGTGGTCGACGATGTCGTGGCCGGGGGTGCCGCGCAGCGTCGCGACCATCGCGAGACCGCACGCATCCTTCTCGAAGGCGGGGTTGTACATGCCCTGAGCGGGGGGAAATCCGCTCGGCTCGCCAGAAAACGGGCTCACGCCCATAGGAACCGTCCTCACTGAGTGGAGAGGGGGACGTCGTCGGCCCGGTGGACGAAGTGCGCGGGATGCTACTTCGTGGCGACTGTGCTTGTGGCGGTGGTCTCTTCGACCGTGTCGGTCGGCGGTTCGCTGACGTCGACGTAGTCGGGTGTCTGCGATTGTACAGCCCCGTCGCGCTTCCACTCGCGCCCCGGTCGATACGGGGAGGGTTCGTCGGCGGTGTGGCGCCGAGCCTGAACGAACAGGATGACGAGGCCCACGACGACGCCCACGATCGCTGCCCACACGTTCGTGCGCAGACCGAAGATGACGTCGCTCGGGTCGATGCGGATCGACTCCCACACGATGCGGCCCGCGCTGTACCAGATGAGATAGAGCGCGAACAGGCGGCCCCATTGCAGACGCAGCTTGCGACCCGCCCACAGCAGCACGATCACGCCGAGCACGTTCCAGATGACTTCGTAGAGGAAGGTCGGGTGGAACAGCGTGTCCTCGGGCAGCCCGATGGGCCACGCGGGGTTCGGGTAGTCGATCTCGAGGCCCCACGGCAGATCGGTCGGAGTGCCGAAGAGCTCCTGGTTGAACCAGTTGCCGAACCGCCCGATCGCCTGCGCGAGCAGAAGACCCGGCGCGAGGGCGTCGGCGAACGTCCAGAAGCGGATGCCCGTCCAACGGCAGCCGAGCCAGGCTCCGATCGCGCCGCCGATGAGGGCGCCGTAGATGGCGATGCCGCCGTCCCACACGTTCCAGATGGCGTCCTTCACGAACGGGTTCCACCACTCGCGTCCGTCGGCGAAGTAGAAGCTCGCGTGGGTGAAGACGTGGTAGAACCGCGCGACGATGATCGCCAGCGGGACGGCGAGGAGGCTGATGTCGATCACGACCCAGGGCTCGGCGCCGCGCTTGGTGAGTCGGTGGTTCGTCATGAACACCGCGACGATGATGCCCGTGATGATGCACAGGGCGTAGATGTGGATCGTCAGCGGACCGATCGAGAACGAGCTGATGTCGGGGCTCGGGATGCTGGCGACGACGCCCGCGGCGGAGGAAAGCATGAGTGCGAGTTTAGTTGTCGGAGACGGTGTTCGTGACCGTGCCGGCCGTGAGCGCGCGTGTCTCGGTCGCGAGACCCTCGAGTCCGCGATCGCGCAGGGCACGCACGAGGGCGGTTCCGACGATCGCGCCGTCGGCGTACTCGACGACGCCGGCGACCTGATCGGCCGTCGAGATGCCGATCCCGACGCACGCGTGACCGGCCCCGCGGGCCCGGAGACGCTCGACGAGTGTTCGAGCCGCGGCATCCAGTTGCGCGCGCTCCCCCGTGATGCCCATCGTCGACACCGTGTAGATGAAGCCCGTGGACTTCTCGATGATGAGGTCGAGGCGCTCATCGGTCGAGGTGGGCGCGGCGAGGAAGATGCGGTCCAGCCCCGTGCGCTCGCTCGCGGCGATCCACTCGGACGCCGCCTCGGGCGTGATGTCCGGGGTGATGAGTCCCGCGCCGCCGGCGGCGGCGAGATCGTCGGCGTAGCGGTCCACGCCGTACTGCATGACGGGGTTCCAGTACGTCATGACGAGCACGGGCACATCGACGCGCGCCGTGATCTCGCGGATGGCGGTGAACGTGTCGCGCAGGCGGAACCCGGCGGCCAGAGCCGTCTGGGTCGCCTCCTGGATGACGGTGCCGTCCATGACGGGGTCGGAGTAGGGGGGACCGAGTTCGATGACGTCGGCGCCGTTCTCGGCGAGCGTGACGGCAGCCTCGATGCTCGTCTGCAGATCGGGAAAACCGAGCGGCAGATAGCCGATGAAGGCTCCGCGGCCCTGTGCGTGCGCTTTGTCGATCGCCGCGGCGACCCGGGACGCGGTCACAGCTTCACCCCGTCGCCCTTGGCCGATTCATCGGGCACAGCTGCGTCGACGGGCGACTCCTCGTCGTACAGCTCGAAGTAGCGTGCGGCGGTGTCCATGTCCTTGTCGCCGCGACCGGACAGGTTGACGGCGAGGATCGCGTCGGGACCGAGCTCGCGTCCGATGCGCAGGGCACCGGCCAGGGCGTGCGCCGACTCGATCGCGGGGATGATGCCCTCGGTGCGCGACAGCAGCCGCAGCGCCTGCATCGCCTCGTCATCGGTCGCGGGGATGTACTGCGCGCGGCCGATGTCGGCGAGCCACGCGTGCTCGGGGCCGACGCCCGGGTAGTCCAGCCCCGCAGAGATGGAGTGCGACTCGACCGTCTGGCCGTCCTCGTCCTGCAGCACGTAGGTCTTCGCCCCGTGCAGCACGCCGGGGCGCCCGCGCTCGATGGATGCCGCGTGCCGGTCGGTGTCGACGCCGTCGCCGGCCGCTTCGACCCCGTACAGCCGCACGTCGTCGTCGTCGAGGAACGCGTCGAACATGCCGATCGCGTTGGAGCCGCCGCCGACGCACGCGAGGACCGCGTCGGGGAGCCGGCCGGTCTCATCGAGGAGTTGCTGGCGCGCCTCTTCGGAGATGACCTTCTGGAAGTCGCGCACCATGGCGGGGAACGGGTGCGGGCCCGCGGCCGTGCCGAAGACGTAGTTCGTGTTCTCGACCGTGGCGACCCAGTCGCGGTACGCGTCGTTGATGGCGTCCTTGAGGGTGCGCGACCCGGTCGTGACGGGGATCACCTCGGCGCCGAGCAGCCGCATGCGCGCGACATTGAGCGCCTGGCGCTCGGTGTCGACCTCGCCCATGTAGATCGTGCAGTCGAAGCCGAACAGGGCCGCCGCCGTCGCGGTCGCGACGCCGTGCTGTCCCGCGCCGGTCTCGGCGATGACGCGGGTCTTGCCGAGGCGCTTCGTCAGGAGAGCCTGGCCGAGCACGTTGTTGATCTTGTGCGAGCCGGTGTGGTTGAGGTCTTCGCGCTTGAGGAAGACCCGGGCTCCCCCGGCGTGCTCGGCGAAGCGGGGAACCTCGGTCAGTGCCGAGGGACGACCGGCGTACGTGTGCAGGAGGCGGACGAACTCGGCCTGGAACGCCGGATCGGCCTTCGCGGATTCGTATTCTGCGGTGAGCTCGTCGATGGCCGCGATGAGCGACTCCGGCATGAAGCGACCGCCGAAGTCGCCGAAGAACGGTCCGGATGCCGCCCGCAGGCTCATGATCCGGCCTCGACGAAGGCCCGCAGCGTCGCCACGGGATCGTTCGTCACGAGGGCCTCGCCCACGAGGACGACGTCGGCACCCGCGGAGCGGTAATGCGTCACGTCGGCGGGAGACAGAACGGCGGATTCGGCGATCCGGACGGCGTCGGTCGGGATCCGGTCGACGAGACGGCCGAAGAGGTCGCGGTCCAGGTCGAAGGTCGACAGGTCCCGTGCGTTGACGCCGATGAGGCGTGCGCCGAGATCGGCGGCCGTGTCGACCTCGCTCGCGCTGTGGGTCTCGACGAGCGGCGTCATACCGAGCTCGAGCACGAGGGCGTGCAGGCGCGTGAGAACGGGCTGCGCGAGAGCGGCGACGATGAGCAGGACGAGGTCGGCGCCCGACGCGCGCGCTTCGAGCACCTGGTACTCGGTGGCGATGAAGTCCTTGCGCAGCACGGGCACCTGCACGGCGGCCTTGACGGCCTCGAGGTCGGCGAGGCTCCCTTTGAAGCGGCGGCCTTCGGTCAGCACCGAGACGGCGGATGCACCGCCCTCCTGGTAGCGCAGAGCCTGCAGGGCGGGGTCGGGGATCGTCGCGAGGTCACCGCGCGAGGGGCTGGCCCGCTTGACCTCGGCGATGATCTTGACGCGGTCGGCCGGTGCGAGCGCGGCGAGGGCATCACGGGCGGGCGGCTGGGCGAGGGCGTCTATCTCGACGACCGAGAGAGGACGCGCGACGGCGCGATCCTCTGCGTCCTGAACCGCGCCGGCCGTGAGGTCGGCGAGCACGTCAGTGGGCTTTCGGCTGGTACTTGGGGCCCTTGACGCCCCAGCCCGCCTTGGCCATGACCCATCCGACGATGAGACCGATGAC
This sequence comes from Microbacterium sp. NPDC055910, assembly GCF_042271185.1. Classification (NCBI taxonomy): domain Bacteria; kingdom Bacillati; phylum Actinomycetota; class Actinomycetes; order Micrococcales; family Microbacteriaceae; genus Microbacterium; species Microbacterium sp. NPDC055910. The sequence goes on along the minus strand of NZ_JBHJZS010000002.1, from coordinate 166,450 downwards.
CAGCAGAACGCCTGACGCCCACACGAGCGGGGCCATGTCCAGCCAGTAGAAGACGACGCCGAGCGCGACAGCCACGAGCATGATCACGACGGCCGTCCAGGCGGCGGGCGAGTGTCCGTGGCCGGGGTCGCCGATGTTGGTGCTCATGGATCTCCTCTGAAGTAGGCGCGGTCGTGGTCAGTCTATCGGTCAGGTCGTCGGATCCTCGCCACGCGAGAGGTCATCCCAGTCGTCGATCGCGTCGTGCGGCCGCGAGCCCGTGCTCGCCGGTGTCGTGCGCCCGGGAGTGTCGGCCGTCGTGTAGCGGCGCCCAGCGCCCTTCCAGCGGTGCGCCGTCGCGATCGTGAAGGCTCCGGCGATGAGCAGCACGATCCAGCAGACGAGCGTCACAGCCGGCCACACCGAGATCTCGACCGTCTCGACGAGGCCGGCCACCGCCTTCTCGCCCGTGATGCCGGTCGCCTCGGTCACGGTCGCGGCGACGTGCGACGTCTGCGGGCCCATCACGACGGCGCCGGTCAGCATCGTGAGGACGCCGGCGAGCACGAGCGTCAGCGCGCCGAAGATGTACCGCAGCACGAGGCCGACCACCGACAGCGCTCCGCCGAGCGCGAGGACGGCGAGGCTGAGCGGGGCGAGAACGGGGATCGCCGACGCACCCGGTACCGGCAGGGTGTGGTGCGCGCCGTCGGCGAGCACGACGGTGAGCCAGGTCTGGGTGGCGGCGATGACTCCGATCGCTCCGGGCAGGAGCGTCAGGAGGATCGCGATGAGGCGCGCGCGGCGGATCATTCCGGCAGACCGTCCGCGACGACAGGCGTCAGGTCGTCGGCGTCGAAGCACGTGCGCGTGCCCGTGTGGCAGGCCGCGCCGACCTGCTCGACGGTGAGCAGGATCGCGTCGCCGTCGCAGTCCAGGCGCGCGCCCTTGACGAGCTGGATGTGGCCCGACGTGTCGCCCTTGCGCCAGTATTCGCGGCGCGAGCGGGACCAGAACGTGACCCGGCCCTCGGTGAGGGTGCGCCGCAGGGCCTCGGCATCCATCCAGCCGAGCATGAGCACCTCGCGCGTGTCCCACTGCTGCACGATCGCGGCGACGAGGCCGTCATCGGTGAAGGTGACACGGTCCAGCCGGGGGTCGCGCTCGTCGGTCACTTCGACTCGCTCCGCTCGCTCAGCACGTCGCCTGCGGCCACTTCGCGCACCGGAATGCCCTCGGCCGTCATGGCGGCCTTCACATCGCCGACCGTGAGCTGGCCGGAGTGGAAGACGGATGCCGCCAGCACGGCGTCGGCACCCGCAGCGACGGCGGGAGCGAAGTCGGCCGCACGGCCCGCACCGCCCGAGGCGATGATGGGCACGCTCGACGCTTCGCGCATGAGCCCGACCAGTTCGAGATCGAATCCTTCGCGCGTGCCGTCGGCGTCGATCGAGTTGACCAGCAGCTCCCCCGCGCCGCGCTCGATCGCCTCGCGCGCCCACGCGAGCGCGTCCAGCGTCGTCGCGGTGCGGCCGCCGTGCGTCGTCACGACGAAGCCGGAGGGCACGAGATCGGCCAGTTCACCGGTCGCGCGTGCGACGTCGAGCGAGAGCACGAGCACCTGCGCGCCGAACCGGTCGGCGATCTCGCCGACGAGGTCGGGGCGGGCGATCGCGGCGGAGTTGACGCCGATCTTGTCGGCGCCGACGGCGAGGAGCCGTGCGACGTCGTCGGCCTGCCGCACTCCCCCGCCGACCGTGAGCGGGATGAACACCTCTTCGGCCGTCCGGCGGACGACGTCGTAGGTCGTCGCGCGCTCGTCGATCGTCGCCGTGACGTCGAGGAACGTCAACTCGTCAGCGCCCTGACGGTAGTACTCGCGCGCGAGCTCGACGGGATCGCCCATGTCGCGCAGGTTCTGGAAGTTGACGCCCTTCACGACGCGTCCCGCGGCCACGTCGAGGCACGGGATGACGCGGCAGACGACGCTCATCACAGCCTCGCGTTGTGGATCGCGGTCACGAGGATCGCCCGCGCGCCGATCGCATACAGAGCATCCATCACCTGGTTGACGCCGTGTCGCGCGACCATGACGCGCACGGCGACCCACTCGGGGTCGCGCAGCGGTGAGATCGTGGGCGACTCGACACCGCCGGCGACCTTGACGGCTTCATCGACGAGGTGGGCCGGCAGGTCGTAGTCGACCATGACGAAACGGCGGGCGACCATGACGCCGCGCAGACGTCGCAGCAGGGTCTGCGTGCCGGACGCCTCGACGGGCGAGGTGATGAGGACCGCCTCGGACTCGAGGATGACGGGCCCGAAGATCTCCAGTCCGGCTTGACGCAGCGTCGTGCCGGTCGAGACGACGTCGGCGACGGCGTCGGCGACGCCCAGCGCGACGGCGGACTCGACCGCGCCGTCCAGCGGCACGAGGTCCACGGCGATGCCGTGCTCGTCGAGGAAGCCGTCGACGAGGCCGGGGTAGGCCGTCGCGACGCGCGCGCCTTCGAGGTCCTGCACGCTCGAGTAGCGTCCGGGCGGGCCGGCGAAACGGAAGGTGGAGCCTCCGAAGCCGAGGGCTTCGACCTCGAGAACGCCCGGCATGCGGGCATCGAGCAGCAGGTCGCGACCCGTGACGCCGACATCGAGGGCGCCCGAGCCGACGTAGGTGGCGATGTCCTTGGGGCGCAGATAGAAGAACTCGACCTCGTTAGCGGGGTCGATGACGTGCAGGTCTTTCGGGTCGCGGCGGCCGGTGTACCCGGCCTCGTTGAGCATCTCGGTCGCGGTCTCGGCGAGCGAGCCCTTGTTCGGCACGGCGATTCGCAGCATTTCAGAGGAGCTTTCTCATGTCGCAGATGACGGATGGGCGCAGGCTCACAGATGTCGGTAGACGTCCTCGAGCGTCAGTCCCTTCGCGAGCATGAGCACCTGCAGGTGGTAGAGCAGCTGCGAGATCTCCTCGGCGGCGGCGTCGGCCGATTCGTACTCGGCGGCCATCCACACTTCGGCGGCCTCTTCGACGATCTTCTTGCCGATCGCGTGCACACCCGCGTCGAGCTGCGCGACCGTGCCCGATCCCTCGGGTCGCTCGGCGGCCTTCGCCTCGAGCTCAGCGAACAGGGCGTCGAACGTCTTCACTATGCCAGGGTACCGGTCAGTGGCGGTGGGTCGCCGCCGCCGCGGCCGCACGCAGGCCCACGATCGCGGCATCCGGATCCGACGCGCCGAACACGGCGGATCCGGCGACGAACGTGTCGGCCCCCGCTTCGGCGGCCTGCGCGATCGTCGCGTCGCCGATGCCGCCGTCGACCTGCAGCCACACGTTCGATCCGCGGCGGTGCGCTTCGTCGGCGAGGCTGCGCAGTTTGGGCATCGTCTCGGGCATGAACGACTGGCCGCCGAAGCCCGGCTCGACGGTCATGACGAGGATCTGGTCGAACTCGTCGAGCAGGTCGAAGAGCCCCTCGACGGGGGTCGCGGGCTTGACGGCGACACCCGCTCGCGCGCCGATGTCGCGCAGGCGTCGTGCGAGCGCGACCGGATCAGCGGCGGCCTCGAGATGGAACGTGACCGACGCGGCGCCGAGCTCGGCGTATTCCGGAGCCCATCGTTCGGGGTCGGTGATCATGAGGTGCACGTCCAGCGGCACGGGGCTCGTCGCCTGGATGCGTTCGACCATCTGCGGACCGAACGTCAGATTCGGCACGAAGTGGTTGTCCATGACGTCGACGTGCACGAAGTCGGCCGCGTGGATGCGCGCCAGCTCGGACTGCATGTTGACGAAGTCGGCGGCGAGGATGCTGGGGTTCACACGGATGTCGGGCACGGCTCCATTATGGTCAGACCCGTCGCAGCAGCGAGATCGACATCGCGTCGGTGTTGTGCCGATGGGGCCACAGTTGCGCGCGCAGGCTTCCGTCGGCCTGCGGGAGCAGGCCCGGATCTCCGACGGATGCCGCGGTCACAGCGTCACGCGCCGAGATCTCTTCGACGGCGTCGCCCCACTCGCGTCTGACCTCGCCGACGACGCCGGCCGTCTCGGCGAGGTGCGGCGAGCATGTCACGTATGCGACGACTCCTCCGGGAGCGAGGGCACCGATCGCGGCGGAGAGGAGTCCGCGCTGCAGCTCGGACAGATCCGGCACGTCGGACGGCGCCTTGCGCCACCGTGCTTCCGGGCGCCGACGCAGCGCGCCGAGGCCCGTGCAGGGCGCGTCGACGAGGATGCGGTCATACGTGTCGGGCGTATCGGCGGCGCGGACGCGGCCGTCCTGCTCCGACACCGGCACCTCGAGGGGGACACCGGCGACGGCCTGACGGACCAGACCCGCCCGCGCGGGCGCGATCTCGTTGGCCTCGAGCCGTGCGCCGTGCGCGAGCGCCTCGGCCGCCAGCAGCGCCGTCTTGCCGCCGGGGCCCGCGCAGAGGTCGAGCCACCGCTCCCCCGGCGCGATCGGGGACGCGTGGGTCAGCGCGAGGGCCGCGAGCTGGGACCCTTCGTCCTGCACGCGGATGCGGCCCTCGGCCGCGCGGATCATGCCCTCGGGATCGCCGCCGGGCAGCCGGAAACCGTACGGCGAGTACGGTGTGCGACGCGCGTCGTCGGGAACCTCGGCGAGACCGGGCAGGGCCGTCATCGTGACGTGGGGCGAGACGTTGTCGGCCGTCAGCAGCGCCTCGAGCTCGGCGGCGCGCCCTTCTGCCGCCAGAGCGCGGCGCAGGGCGCGCACGACCCAGACGGGGTGCGAGAACAGCAGGCCCAGGCGTTCGTCGTCGGACCGCGCGGAATCGGCGACCCGCATCATCCAGTCGCCCGGCGTGTCGCGGGACACGCGACGCAGGACAGCGTTCGTGAATCCCGCGGCACCGCGTCCCGCCGCGCCGCGTGCGAGCTCGACCGATTCGTTGACGGCTGCGTGCGAGGCGACGCGGGTCGACAGCAGCTGGTGCACCCCGAGCCGCAGGGCGTCGAGGACAGTGGGGTCGATCTCGTGTACGGGCCGGTCGGCGGCGAGCGCGATGACGGCATCGTAGGTGCCCTCGCGGCGCAGCGTGCCGTAGGTCAATTCGGTCGCGAGCCCCGCGTCGGCGGTCGACAGTCCGGCGCGATCGATCGATTTCGGCAGGAGCAGGTTGGCGTAGGCGTCGGATTCGTGGACGGCGCGGATGGTCTCGAAGGCGACGCGTCGCGCGCTCTGCACGCGACTCATGAGCCGGCCACCGGCTGCTCGCCGCGCAGGCCCCGCCACCAGTCGGCCGCGCGCATCGCGCCCTTGCCCGCCGGCTGGATCGTCTCGAGCCGGACGGGCTGCGAGCCCGTGCCCACGACGACGTCCTTGCCGTGCGCGCCGAAGACGCCGGGAGCGAGCTCGGGCGCGTCGTCGGGCGCGGGGGCGGCGGCGAGGATCTTCAGTCGTGCACCGCCGATCGTCGTGTGCGCGCCGGGCTCGGGGGTCACGCCGCGGATGCGGTTCACGACGGCGTCGCGCGTCTCATCCCAGCGGATTCTGCCGTCGTCGTCGGTGAGCTTCGGCGCGTAGGTGGAATCGCCGGTCTGCCGCGTCGCGACGGCGGTTCCGGCCTCGATCGCGTCGACGACGTCACGCAGCAGGTCGGCGCCGTCGTGCGCGAGCTCGTCGAGGAGCGACCCCGCCGTCGCGTCGGGGCCGATGGGGTGCATCCGCTCGGCGAAGACATCGCCCGCGTCGAGCGCGGCGACGAGCTGGAACACGCTCGCCCCCGTGCGATCGTCGCCCGCGATGAGGGCGCGCTGCACGGGTGCGGCGCCGCGCCAGCGCGGCAGGAGCGAGAAGTGCAGATTGATCCACCCGTACCGAGGCGTCGACAGCAGCGGCTCGCGCACGAGGCCGCCGTAGGCGACGATGACGCCGAGGTCGGGCTCGAGCGCCGCGATCCGCTCGGTCGCCGCGTCGTCGAGCCGGTCGGTGCGCAGCACCTCGAGACCGAGCTCCCCGGCGACCGCCGTGACGGGCGACGGGGTGAGCGTGCGCTTGCGTCCGAGCGGCGCGTCGGTGCGGCTGACGACGAGGGCGATGTCGTGATCGGATGCCGCGAGGGCGCGCAGGGACGGCACGGCGGGTGCGGGCGTGCCGGCGAAGACGAGGCGCATGGTCTCCTCACAGATCGAGATCGGGCACGTCGACCCGAACTCTGAGTGTATTGCGGGCAGCGGGGTTGCGTCCCTTCGCGGCCTTGCGGGCGCTCAGGGCGTTCGCGACGACGGCCGCGCGCAGGGCCTCGGTGACGCGCGCGCCGCTGCTGTAGTCGAAGCGCACGAGAGCCCGCACGCCCTCGTCACGCGGGACGGGGCCGAGCACCGACGTCTCGTCGAGCGTCGGCACGGCGACCCGCACAGACGAGATGGCCGTCTCGACGGCCGCCCGGGGGCCCTCGAGCGCCGCGACGCGGACGGTCGGCGGCATCCGCAACGCTGCCCGGTCGGCGAGCTCGGCGCGCGCGTACGCCGGTTGGGACCACGTCGCGAGGGCTCGTGCGACGGGTCCGGCGACGCCGACGAGGTGAACCGGCGCCTTCGGCACAGCGAGCGCGGCGGCGTTGGACCACCAGCGCAGGCACGACTCGCCGATCCGCAGGGCCTCGGCCTGCAGCATGCGATCGCCGTCGAGCAGGATGACCGAGCGGTATCCGCCGTCGGCGATCGGCTCGGCCCCGCGCGTCGCGATGACGAGGGCGGGGCGCGCGTCGACGCGCAGCACGGGGTGCTCCCCGTCGGCGACGATGACGCGCACGCCGGGGAACGCACGACCCAGTTCGTCGGCCGTGCGCTCGCTGCCCGACGAGACCATCCGCACGGTCGTGCCGGCGCAGTCGGGGCATGTCCACGCCTGCGCCCGACGACCGCACCAGCCGCACACGGGAACGGCGCCGTGGGACTTCGCGTGCAGAGGTCCGCCGCAGTGCGCGCACCGCGCGGCGTGGCGACACCCCGCGCACACGAGCACGGGCGCATAGCCGGGGCGGGCGACCTGAACGAGCACGGGTCCGTCCTCGAGCGCCTCGCGTGCCGCGGCGAAGGCCGACGAGGGAACGCGCGCACCGCGCGACTCGCCCTCGCGCGTCGCACTGAGCACGACGCGCGGACTGCTCTTGCGGGCGGGTGCGATCTCGCGCACCCAGCCCAGTGACACGAGCCGCTCGACGTCGGTCGTGCGGGTGTGGCCCGCGAACAGGAGCGCGGGACCTTCGAGCTCTTGGCGGACCAGGGCCGCGTCGCGCGCGCTGACGCCGGGACTGAGCGGCTCGCCGAGCAGCGGGTCGCCGTCGTCCCAGATCGCGATGAGGCCGATGTCGTGCACGGGGGCGTAGACGGCCGAGCGATTGCCGAGCACGATGCACGGGACTTCGGTCAGCGTGCGCAGGAACGCCGCATACCTCGCGGGCGAGGATTGCCGCGCGTCGACGGCGACGACGGCGTCGGGCGCGACGAGGTCGGCGAGGGCGGCGGCGAGCTGGTCCTGATCGCGGTGGTCGGGCACGACGAGCACGGCGCTGCGACCGGTCGCGAGCGTGTGCGCCGCGGTGGATGCCAGCAGCACGGCCCACGACCCCACGGTGGTGCCGTCCGCGAGCTGGGCGGGGTGTGGCGGCGCGTCGAGGGCGAGGCGCTCCCCCGCATCGAGCGCGTCGGCGAGTCCGGGGTAGGCCTCCAGCGCCGGGAGCCCGCCGGCGGTGACCTCGGGCGGCGCGGGGTGCTCGCCGGCGAGCCACGCCTTCTCGGCGCGCACCATGCGCTTGGGAATCGCCAGACGCAGGATGTCGCTCGCCGATCCCGCCGCGCGGTCGGCGGCGCGGCGGGCGAGCTCATAGAGCCGCGTCGGCAGCACCGGCACACCGGACACGACGGCGTCGAGTTCGGAGAGCGGGCGCTCGGGGTCGTCGGATTCCGTCACCTCGACGAGGTAGCCGTCGACCAGGCGACCGGCCGTGCGCAGCGGCACCCGCACGCGCACACCGGCGACGGCGTCAGCGGTGAGCTCGCGCGGGATCTCGTAGTCGAAGAGCCTGTCCAGCTGCGGCAGCGGCGAATCCAGCAGCACCCGCGCGATGCGCCGCGTCACGTCAGAGCCCGGCGGCGCGCCGGAGATCGTCGACGCGGTCGGTGCGCTCCCACGTGAAATCGGGCAGTTCGCGCCCGAAGTGCCCGTAGGAGGCGGTCTGCGCGTAGATCGGACGCAGCAGGTCGAGCTGCTCGACGATCGCCCGCGGGCGCAGGTCGAACACGTCGAGGATGGCGCGGGTGATGGTCTCATCCGACACCTGAGCGGTGCCGAACGACTCGACATAGAGTCCGACGGGCTTGGCCTTGCCGATCGCGTAGGCGATCTGCACCTCGAGACGCTCGGCCAGGCCTGCCGCGACGGCGTTCTTGGCGACCCAGCGCATGGCGTAGGCCGCCGAGCGGTCGACCTTGGACGGGTCCTTGCCGCTGAAGGCGCCGCCGCCGTGGCGTGATGCTCCCCCGTAGGTGTCGATGATGATCTTGCGGCCCGTGAGACCCGCGTCGCCCTTCGGACCGCCGATCACGAACGGGCCCGCGGGGTTGATGTAGAACTTGACGTCGGAGATGTCGAGCCCCGTCGCCTCGAGCACGGGATCGATGACCTCGGCTCGCACGGCGGCGCGCAGCGCCTTCTGCGAGATGTCGGGATTGTGCTGCGTCGACAGGACGACCGACTGCACCGTGCGCGGGGTGCTGCCCTCGTAGCCGAGCGTGACCTGGGTCTTGCCGTCGGGGCGCAGGAACGGCAGCTCGCCCGAACGCCGCACTTCGGCGAGGCGCTCGGCCATGCGGTGCGCCGTCCACGCCGCCATGGGCATGAACTCGGGCGTCTCGTTCGTCGCGTAGCCGAACATGATGCCCTGGTCGCCCGCGCCCTGCAGGTCGTGCGGGTCTTCCGACCCGCCCTCGCGCCGTTCGAACGCCTTGTCGACGCCGGCCGCGATGTCGGAGGACTGCGCGCCGATCGACACGCTGACGCCGCACGAATCTCCGTCGAAGCCCGTCTCGCTCGAGGTGTAGCCGATGCGGTTGACGACGTCGCGCACGATCGCCGGGATCTCGACGTACGCCGACGTGGACACTTCGCCCGCGACGTGCACGAGACCCGTCGTGACGAGCGTCTCGACGGCGACGCGGCCGTGCGGATCGTCGGTGAGGATCGCGTCGAGGATGCTGTCGGAGATCTGGTCGCAGATCTTGTCGGGGTGGCCCTCGGTCACGGACTCGGACGTGAACAGGCGCAACTCGGTCATCGATCCTCCAGATCGGGGCGGGGCGGAAACCAGTATGCCCCCGGGTGCGGACATCGCATCATCGGGGGCATCGGGCCGTCACACAGACGGCGCAAGAGCGATTTACTCTTCGTGGCGCAGGCGGAGCTTGTCCTCGTGGATCTCGTGCAGGGCGATCGTGAGCGGCTTGTCCTCGACGTTGGAGTCGACGAGCGGCCCCACGTTGTCGAACAGGTTGCCCTCGTGCAGGTCGGAGTAGTAGTCGTTGATCTGACGCGCGCGCTTGGATGCGTAGATCACGAGCTGGTACTTCGAGTCGACCTTGCCGAGCAGGGAATCGATGGGGGGATCGATGATCCCCTGGTTCTTCGTTCCGGCCATGGCGGAATCCTTTCGAAGCGGGTGGATGTCAGCGGTGGATGTCTGAAGGCGCGCGCCGAGCGCGGACGCATCCGTCCATTCTATCCGACGTGCGGGTCAGCGCGCCGTCACCTGGCGTTTCGACGAGATGACGCCCGTGTCGAAGCCCGCCAGACGCAGTCCGCCATGGAAGCGCGCGTGCTCGATCTTGACGCAGCGGTCCATCACGACGCTGAGGCCGGCCTCGGCGGCGATCGCGGCGGCCTCTTCGTTCCACGACCCCAGCTGCAGCCACAGCGTCTTCGCGCCGACGGCGACCGATTCGCGTGCGACGTCCGGCAGGTCGTCGTGTCTGCGGAACACGTCGACGATGTCGGGCGCGACGGGCAGGTCGGCGAGCGAGGCGTAGACGGGCCGGCCGAGGATCTCCGTCGCGCGCGGATTGACGAAGTACACGTCGAGGTCGGAGCCGCCCAGCAGGTACGACGCGACGAAGTAGCTCGCCCGCGCGCGGTTGTCGGATGCCCCGACGATCGCGATCGAGCGGGCCTCGCGCAGCAGCGCATAGCGCTCCGGCGCGGACGGGGCCCGCCACGTGCGCGGGGCCGTCGCCTCGGCCGGGGTCGTCTCGGCGAGCGCGCCGGGCAGCGCGCAGGCGGGGGCAGGCAGTGCGCAGGTCTGATCGGATCCGAAGCTCATCGCGGCAGTCCTGTCGCTCGGGTGAGGGCCTGATCGAGGTCCCAGACGATGTCTTCGGCGTCCTCGAGGCCGACCGAGATGCGGATGAGGTCGGCGGGAACGCCCGCGTCGGCCAGCTGCGCGGGTGCGAGCTGCTGGTGGGTCGTCGACGCCGGATGGATGACCAGGGTGCGGGCATCGCCGATATTGGCCAGGTGCGACGCGAGCTGCAGCGCCTCGATGACGCGCTCGCCGGTGCGGCGGGCGGCGCTCAGGCGCTCCTCGTCCGTCGGGAACTCGCCCGTGGGCTTCACCCCGAAGGCGAACACCGAGCCCGGCCCCAGCGGCAGATACGTGCGCGCTCGATCGTGATGAGGATGATCGGGAAGCCCCGCCCACGTGACGTATTCGACGCGCGGGTCGGAATCGAGCCACTCCGCCACGACGCGGGCGTTCGCGAGGTGCGCGTCCATGCGCTGCGGCAGCGTCTCGACGCCCTGCAGCAGCAGGAACGCCGACTGCGGACTGAGGGCGGGGCCGATGTCGCGCAGCTGCTCGGTGCGCAGCTTCGTGAGGAAGCCGTACTCGCCGAAGTTGTCCCACCATCGGATGCCGCCGTAAGACGGCACGGGCTCGGTCATCTGCGGGAACTTGCCGTTGCCCCAGTCGAACGTGCCCTTCTCGATCACGACGCCGCCGAGCGTCGTGCCGTGACCGCCCAGGAACTTGGTGACCGAGTGGATGACGATGTCCGCCCCGTGCTCGAGCGGGCGCGCCAGATACGGCGTCGCGAGCGTCGCGTCGACGACGAGCGGGATGGATGCCGCGTGCGCGACCTCGGCGAGACCGGCGATGTCGGCGATCTCCCCCGACGGGTTGCCGATGATCTCGACGTACAGCACCTTCGTCTCCGGCCGGATCGCGGCGGCGAAGTCGGCGGGGTCGTCGGAGGCGACGAAGGTCGTCTCGACCCCGAAGCGGCGCAGCGTCACGTCGAGCTGCGTCACAGTGCCGCCGTACAGCTGCGCCGAGGCGACGACGTGGTCGCCCGCGCCGACGAGGGCGGCGAAGGTGATGAACTCCGCGCTCATGCCCGATGCCGTCGCGACGGCGCCGATGCCCCCTTCGAGCGAAGCGAGCCGCTCTTCGAGAGCGGCGACGGTGGGGTTGCCGATGCGGGAGTAGATGTTGCCGTACTTCTGCAGCGCGAACAGGTTCGCGGCATCCGTCGCATCGTCGAACACGAACGACGTGGTCTGGTAGATCGGCACGGCGCGCGCGCCGGTCGTGGCATCCGGGGTGCCGCCGGCGTGCAGGGCGCGCGTGCGGAAGCCGAAGCGGTGGTCATCGGTCATGTCTTCTCTCGGTGTGCGGGCGCGACGGCGGTCACGCAGAGGCGAGCACGTCGGCGATCTGCTCGACGGTCCAGGGGTTCTGCAACGAGGTGGTGTCGCCGAGGGAGGCGGGGGCACGCCCGGCCCGGCGGTCTCGCTCAGCCTGCCACAGCTGGGCGAGGAGGCGGCGCAGGATCTTGCCCGAGCGCGTCTTGGGCAGTTCGGCGACGACGTAGACGTGGCGTGGCTTCGCGACCGGTCCGATCCGTCGTGCGACGCCGTCGCGCAGCTCTGCGGCGTCGAGACCGCCACTGCCGGACGGCACGACGAAGGCGGCCACGGCGTGACCGGTGACGGGATCGTCGACGGCCGTCGCGCCCGCTTCGCCGACCGCGCGCTGCGCGACGAGGGCGGACTCGATCTCGATCGTGGACAGACGGTGTCCCGACACGTTCACGACGTCGTCGAGGCGACCGAGGATCCAGACGTGCCCGTCGTCGTCGACCGTCGCGCCGTCACCGGCGACGTAGTAGCCGCCGTGCGCGCCGTGTCCCGCGAAGCGCGCCCAGTACGAGTCGCGATACCGCTCGGGATCGCCCCACACGGTGCGCGCCATACCGGGCCACGGCCGTCGCACGACGAGCGTGCCCGACGCGCCCGGCGTCACCGGCTCTCCCGCGTCGTCGACGACGGCCGCGTCGATCCCCGGCAGCGGCACCGTCGCCGAGCCCGGCTTGAGCGTCGTCGCGCCGGGCAGCGGGGCGATCATCGCGGCACCCGTCTCGGACTGCCACCACGTGTCGACGACGGGCACCTCGTCACGGCCGAACGTGCGCCGGAACCACACCCAGGCCTCGGGGTTGATCGCTTCGCCGACCGTGCCGAGCAGGCGCAGCGACGACAGGTCGTGCCCCGCCGGCAGATCATCGCCGAACCACGTCATGAAGGTGCGGATGAGCGTGGGCGCGGTGTAGTAGACCGTGACCCCGTGGCGCTGGATGATCTCGAGATGCCGCTCGCGGTGCGGTGCATCCGGTGTGCCCTCGTAGATGACCTGCGTCAGACCGTTCGACAGCGGCCCGTACAGCTCGTAGGTGTGCGCCGTGACCCATGCGAGATCCGCGGTGCACCAGTGCACGTCGTCGGGCTTGGCGTCGAAGTGCGCCCAGTGGGCCCAGCTCGCGTGCGCGAGATATCCGCCCGACGTGTGCACGAGGCCCTTGGGTCGCCCCGTCGTGCCGGAGGTGTAGATGATGAACAGCGGATGCTCCGCATCGAACGCCACCGCGTCGTGGCGGTCGCTCGCGGTGTCGACGACGTCGTGCCACCACACGTCGCGGCCGGCCGTCCACGGCACGTCCTGCCCCGTGCGGCGAACCGTGAGGACGTGCCGCACGTGGTCGAGACCGTCGGCGGCCGCGTCGGCGGCGGACTTCACCTCGACGGCGGATCCGCGGCGGAACTGGCCGTCGGATGTGACCAGGAGCGCCGCGCGGGTGTCCTGCAGGCGGAAGCGCACGGCCTCTGACGAGAAACCGCCGAAGACGAGCGAATGCACGGCGCCGATGCGCGCGCACGCGAGAGCGATCACGACGGTCTCGATCAGGACGGGCAGATACACCACGACCCGGTCCCCCGGCTCGATGCCCAGGTCCCGCAGTGCGTTGGCCGCGCGGGAGACCCGTCGCTGCAGATCGGCGTACGTGACGCTCGTGCGGTCGCCCGGCTCGCCTTCGAAATGCAGGGCGACGCGCTCGCCGCGACCGGCCTCGACGTGCCGGTCGACGCAGTTGTAGGCGACGTTGAGCCGCCCGCCGGAGAACCAGCGGGCGGCGGGGACCGAGAGGGTGCCGTCGGCGCGGGTCACCGGTGGCTCCCACTCGAGGGCCGTGTGCCACTGCTGCTCCCACGTCAGCCGGCGCGCGGCATCCTCCCAGAAGGCGGTGGGGTCGGCGGCGGCGCGGGCGTAGGCCTCGTCGCCCACGTTGGCCTGCGCGCGGAACGCGCCGTCGGGCGGATAGGTGCGCCGTTCGACCAGGCGGGTCTCGGCGGTCATCTCACGCCCATTTCTTCAGCAGGTGCTTCTGGACGAGGCTGAGGATGCCGTTGGTGAGGGTGCCCAGCAGCGCCAGCAGCACGATCGCGAGCAGGATGCGGTCGACGCGGCCCGTGCTCTGCGATTCGGTCAGCAGGAACCCCAGGCCCATCGACGCGGCGATCAGCTCCGCGGCGACGAGGAAGAGCCATGCCTGCGCCATCGCCAGTCGTAGTCCGGAGATGATCGAGGGCACGACGGCGGGCAACTGCACGAGGCGCAGCAGGTCCCACCCGCGCAGACCGAACGAGCGACCCATCTCGACCAGGTGCGGGTCGACGTGGCGCAGGGCCGAGCCGACGGTCGTGAAGACGGGGAAGAACGCGCCGATCGCGATGAGGGCGACCTTGGAGTCTTCGCCGATCCCCATCCACAGCAGCAGCAGCGGAACGAGGGCGAGCGAGGGGATCGCGCGGAAGGCCGCGAGCGTCGGACTCAGCAGCACGTCGCCCGCCCGCGTCAGGCCGACGAACGCCGCCGCGACGAGCCCGACGACGGACCCGATCGCGAAGCCGATCAGCACGCGCTGCACCGAGATGGCGATGTGCAGCCAGAGCACGCCGCTGTCGAGCATCTCGACGGCGGCCTGGAAGACCGTCGCGGGGGCCGGCAGCCGGTGCGGCGGAAGCATGCCCGTCACGGTGACCGCCTGCCACAGCGCCAGCAGGGCGATCGGAACGACGAAGCCACCCGCGATGCGCACGGCGCGGCGATCCCACAGCGAGCGCGCCGCGGGCGTGCCCGTGTCGGTGTCCGCCGCGGTGAGCGTGGTCATCGCGCGTTCACTGCTTCTTCGGCGAATGTCGCGTTGATGATCGTCGCGAGGGCGTCGGAGACGGCCTGCTCGCCGCCCTGGACGGCGTCGGAGTCCACCAGCACGGGCGCGATCTTCTCGAGGACCGCGAGCTGGGCAGCGCCCGGGATGCCGCTCACGTCGAGGTTCGAGCGCTCCTGGATGACGGTCTCGGCGACGGCGAGGTCGATGCCCGCGACCTCGGCGAGCAGAGCCGCCGTCTCGTCAGGATTGGCCAGTGCCCACACGCGCGCCTCTTCGTAGGCGTTCACGACGACCTGCGCGAGGTCGGGGTGGTTCGTGATGAAGTCCTCGGTCGCGTTGAGGAACCCGTAGGTGTTGAAGTCGACGTTGCGGTAGACCAGCTGCGCCCCCGCATCGACTTCGGCGGCCGCCATGATCGGATCCAGGCCCGACCACGCGGCGACCGATCCGGCATCGAGAGCGGCCCAGCCGTCGGCGTGCTGCAGGTGCTGCACCTCGACGTCCTCGACCGTGAGACCCTCGGTCTCGAGCGCCTGCAGCAGGAAGAAGTACGGGTCGGTGCCGATCGTCGCGGCGACGGACTGCCCCTTCAGGTCGGCGACCGACGTGATGTCGCTGCCTTCCGGCACGACGATCGCGGCCCACTCCGGCTGCGAGTAGATGTCGATGACCTGGATCGGCGAACCGTTCGCCTTCGCGAGGAGCGCGGCGGAGCCCGCCGTCGAGCCGACGTCGATCGACCCGGCGCGCAGCAGCTCGTTCGCCTTGTTCGAGCCGGCGGACTGCACCCACTCGACGGCGACCGAATCGCCGAGCGCCTCTTCGATGAGCCCCTGCTCCCTGATGACGAGACTCAGGGGGTTATATGTCGCGAAGTCGATCGTGAGCGTGTCGGTCGACCACTCGCCCTCCCCCGCCGGCGCGGGTGCCGCCGAGGCGTTCTCACCGGCGACGCATCCCGCCGCACCGAGCATGATGACGCCGGTGACGGCGAGGACGGGAAGGATGCGGCGCAGCGGACGGTTCATCGGGTCTCCTGAGTGCGGGTGTGGTGCGTGTCGACGCCGAGGCCCTCGAGCAGCTCGGCGCGCAGGTCGGTCAGTGCTCGCTCGGAGCGGTCTCGCGGTCGAAGTCCGGGGACCGTGATCGTGCGGGCGATCGAAGCGTCGCGGGCGTCGGCACTCGGGTCGACGGCGCGCAGCAGCAGCACGCGGTCGGCGAGATACAGGGCTTCTTCGACGTCGTGGGTCACGAGCACGACGGTCGTGGGCACGGCGGCGTGCACGTCGAGCAGCAGGTCCTGCATGCGCAGGCGGGTCAGTGCGTCCAGAGCGCCGAACGGCTCATCCAGCAGCAGCACTTCGGGACCCCGGGCCAGAGCGCGGGCGAGCGACGCGCGCTGCGCCATGCCGCCCGAGACCTCGCGCGGGCGCTGGTGCGCCGCGTGCTCGAGGCCGACGAGGGTCAGCAGCTCGGCGACGCGGTCGCGTCCGGCGCGCTTGTCGATGCCGCGCGGCAGGCCGAGTGCGACGTTCTGCGCGAGGGTGCGCCACGGCAGCAGTCGCGGCTCCTGGAAGGCGACGGCGGTCGTGCCGCCGACGTCGACCCCGCCCGCGGTCGGCGCGTCGAGGGCGCCGATGAGGCGCAGCAGCGTCGACTTGCCGCAGCCGGAGGGACCGACGATCGCGAGGATCTCGCCGTCGACGAGTTCGAGATCGACGTCGCGCAGTACGGTGCGCTGCCCGCCGCGTCCTGCGAAGGCTCGCCCCACACCCTCGAGACGGACGGCCGGGGGGCGGTCCACCGCCGGGGCGGACGCTGCGGGAGGCGCGAGCAGAGTGCTGGACATGCACTCATCGTTTCTGAGGCGGCCCCCGGAACGAAGCCGAGCGTAATGTTCTGCAACGAAGGGGCATCCGGAACAGGCGTTCCCCCCGGACAGGCGATCCGTCGAGCGCGGTCAGTCCCGGGCGAGCGCCGCGACTTCGCGGGCGGCACGGGCGACGTCGTCGTTCACGACGCGGTAATCGAACTCGTCCTGCGAGGCCAGTTCGACACGGGCGGTCTTG
The DNA here is from genome assembly GCF_042271185.1 of Microbacterium sp. NPDC055910. Lineage (NCBI taxonomy): Bacteria > Bacillati > Actinomycetota > Actinomycetes > Micrococcales > Microbacteriaceae > Microbacterium > Microbacterium sp. NPDC055910. The sequence continues at coordinate 149,878 of NZ_JBHJZS010000002.1, read as the reverse complement.
AGTCGCCTGGCGCGCTCCTCGGGACCCTCCGTGCCGCGACCGACGAGCCTGTCGACCAGTTCGTCCCAGCTCGGCGGCAACAGGAACACGAGGGTCGCCGCGGGCTCGGCGGCGCGCACCTGGCGCGCGCCCTGCAGATCGATCTCGAGCAGCACCGTCCGGCCTTCGGCCAGCGCCGCGTCGATCGGTGCACGCGGCGTGCCGTAGCGGTGCCGGTTGTGCACGGTCGCGTGCTCGAGCAGGTCGCCCGCGGCGATCATGCGATCGAATTCGGCGTCGTCGACGAAGAAGTAGTGCTCGCCCTCGATCTCGCCGGGCCGCGGTGCGCGCGTCGTCGCCGAGACCGAGAGCATGATCTCGGGGTGGTGCTCCTTGATGTGCGCCGCGACGGTTCCCTTGCCGACCGCCGTGGGACCCGCGAGCACGAGCAGCCGGCTGCGGCCGGCGCGGGGGGCGCGCTCGGGCCGCCTCTCGTCGAGGAAGCGCAGCAGGACAGCGCGCTGACGCGCGCCGAGCCCGCCGAGACGCTTGACGGGCGAGATGCCGAGCTCGGCGAGGATGCGGTCCCGCTTGCCCTCGCCGATCGCCGGGATGCACGTGAGGAACTCGGTCACGCGCATCGCGCCCGCCGGTGTCTCGGGCTTCGCGAGCGCGCGGCGCAGCAGCTCTTGCGGGGTGATGACGCGCATCGTGACGTCGTGCTTGAGAGCGGCGCGTTCGCGGCGCGCAGCGACCGCGCGGCGGGATGCCGCGACGCGGTCGACCTCGGGAGGGGTACGTGAATCAGCCATCGGAACCACTACGGTACAACGCCGCGCGCTCTGTGATGCGCGCCGTCAGAACATCGGGACCCGCCGAGAGGATGCTGCGGCTCTCGGACGCGACGACGTTGCGCGCGACCGCCCCGAAAAGCGACGTCAGCTCGGCCGGCTGCGCACCCTGTGCACCGAAGCCCGGGGCGAGGATGGGGCATGCGGTGAGCGCGTCGTCGGTCAGTCCGAACTCGAGCCGGTCGACGGTCGCCCCGATGACGAGACCGGCCGGTCCGAGGTCGCCGGCGAACGCCGCCGATCCGTTGACCCACGCGATGTCGCGTGCGACGCGCGCTGCGACGGTCTGGTCGTCGGCCGACGCGACGTCGACCGTGCGTGCGGTCTGCAGCGCCGCCGCTTCGGGGTTGCTCGTCGCGGCGAGGACGAAGACGCCCTTGCCCGCACGGACCGCCGTCGCGAGCGTCTCGCGCAGCGACTCGGGTCCGAGATACGGGCTCACCGTGACAGCATCCGCTTCCAGCGGAGCACCCGGCGTGAGCCACGCGGCGGCGTAGCCGGCCATCGTCGAGCCGATGTCGCCGCGCTTGGCGTCGGCGATCACGATCAGCCCCGCCGCGCGCGCGGCGGCCAGCACGTCTTCGAGAGCGGCGAACCCCGCCGATCCCCAGCGCTCGAAGAAGGCGACCTGGGGCTTCACGACGCCGACGCGTCCTGCCGCGGCCTCGACGACACGCAGCCCGAAGTCACGCAGGCCGCGCGCGCCGGCATCCATCCCCCATTCGGCGAGCAGGTGCTCGTGGGGGTCGATGCCGACGCACAGCGGTCCGTACGCGTCGAGCGCTGCGCGAAGCCGCGCGCCGAAGGATGTCACGTGCGCGCTGCCCGGTCCGCGGCGTACTCCTGCAGGCTCTTCACGTCGAAGCCCTTGCGCAGCGTCGACATCCCGCTCACGGCTGCGCCGAGAACGGCCATCGTCGTGAAGAGCGCCTTGTCTCCGGCGACCGCCGCCGCGCGGATCTCGTACCCGTCGGCGCGGGCCGTTCCGCCCGAGGGCGTGTTGACGATGATGTCGATGGTGCCGTCGTTGATGAGGTCGACGATGTTGGTCTCTCCACCGTCGTGCGTCTCGCTGTACTTCGCGACGACCGTCACGGCGATGCCGTTGCGGGCGAGGATCTCGGCGGTTCCCTCGGTCGCGACGAGTGTGTAGCCGAGCTCCTGCAGCCGGTGCGCGGGCAGGATGACCGCGCGCTTGTCGCTGTCGGCGACCGAGATGAAGACGGTGCCCTCGAGCGGCATGCCGCCGTATGCCGCGGCCTGTGACTTCGCGAACGCCGTCGGGAAATCGCGATCGATGCCCATGACCTCGCCCGTCGAGCGCATCTCGGGCCCCAGCACGGAGTCGACCGTCTTGCCGTCCTTCGTGCGGAAGCGCTTGAACGGCAGCACGGCCTCCTTCACCGAGACCGGAGCGTCCAGCGGGATGCGCGATCCGTCGGCTTCGGGCAGCAGGCCCTCCGCCTTGAGATCGGCGATCGAGGTGCCCGCCATGACGCGCGAGGCGGCCTTGGCCAGCGGGATGCCGAGCGCTTTCGAGACGAAGGGCACGGTGCGGCTCGCACGCGGGTTGGCCTCGATGACGTAGAGCACGCCTGCCGAGATCGCGAACTGCACGTTGAGCAGCCCGCGCACGCCCACGCCCTGAGCGATCGCGAGCGTCGCCTCACGCACGCGGTCGACGTCGGTGCGACCGAGCGAGATGGGCGGCAGCGTGCACGATGAGTCGCCGGAGTGGATGCCGGCCTCTTCGAGGTGCTCCATGACGCCGCCGATGTACAGCTCGGTGCCGTCGTAGAGCGCGTCGACGTCGATCTCGATCGCGTCGTCGAGGAAGCGGTCGACGAGGAGGGGCTTGCCCGCCTCGACGATGACCTCGCCCGCCGTGCGGACGAAGTACTCCCGCAGGGCGGCGGTGTCGTAGACGATCTCCATGCCGCGTCCGCCGAGCACGAAGCTCGGGCGCACGAGCACGGGGTACCCGATCTCCTCCGCGATGCGCACGGCGCCGTCGGCGTCGATCGCCGTGCCGCTGCGCGGCGCGAGAAGTCCCGCGTCGTCGAGGAGGCGCGAGAACAGCTCGCGCTCTTCGGCGAGGTCGATCGCGGTGGGGCTCGTGCCGAGGATCGTGTAGCCGGCCTCCTCGATGCCCTTCGCCAGTCCGAGCGGCGTCTGGCCGCCGAGCTGGCAGATGACGCCGAGGATCTCACCCGACTGCGCCTCGGCGTGCAGCACCTCGAGCACGTCCTCGAGCGTCAGCGGCTCGAAGTAGAGCCGGTCGGACGTGTCGTAGTCGGTCGACACGGTCTCGGGGTTGCAGTTGACCATGACGGTCTCGTATCCCGCGCCGGAGAGGGCGAAGGACGCATGCACGCACGAGTAGTCGAATTCGACGCCCTGGCCGATGCGGTTGGGACCCGAGCCGATGATGACGACCTTCTGCCGGTCAGACGGCGTGACTTCGGTCTCGACCTCATAGCTCGAGTAGTGATAGGGCGTGAGCGCGGGGAACTCCCCCGCGCACGTGTCGACCGTCTTGTAGACCGGACGCACATCCAGCGCGTGCCGGATGCCGCGGATCTCGGCTTCGGACCCGCCGCGCAGCTGCGCGAGCTGGGCATCGCTGAATCCGTGCTCCTTCGCCAGACGCAGCGTGGCGACGTCGAGCTCGGGGGCCTGCCGAACGAACTCGGCGACCTCGTTGATGAGCACCATCTGATCCAGGAACCACGGATCGATCTTCGTCGCCTCGAAGGCCTGCTCGATCGTCGCGCCCTTGCGCAGCGCCTGCTGCAGCACGACGATCCGACCGTCCGTCGGCGTCTTCGAGATCTCGAGCAGCTCATCGACGGAACGCTCTTCGTCGCCCCAGTGGAAGCTCGATCCGCGCTTCTCGAGCGAGCGCAGCGCCTTCTGCAGCGCCGTGGCGTAGTTGCGCCCGATCGCCATCGCCTCGCCGACGGACTTCATGGTGGTCGTCAAGGTCGTATCGGCGGCGGGGAACTTCTCGAAGTTGAACCGCGGCACCTTCACCACGACGTAGTCGAGGGTCGGTTCGAAGCTCGACGGCGTCACCTTCGTGATGTCGTTGGGGATCTCGTCGAGCCGGTAGCCGATCGCGAGCTTCGCGGCGATCTTCGCGATCGGAAAGCCCGTCGCCTTCGATGCCAGCGCCGACGAGCGCGAGACGCGCGGGTTCATCTCGATGACGATGATCCGCCCGGTCTGCGGGTCGATGGCGAACTGGATGTTGCAGCCGCCGGTGTCCACGCCCACGGCGCGGATGATGTCGATGCCGATGTCGCGCAGCTTCTGGAACTCGCGGTCGGTCAGCGTGAGCGCGGGGGCGACGGTGATCGAGTCGCCCGTGTGCACCCCGACGGGGTCGACGTTCTCGATCGAGCACACCACGACGGTGTTGTCGGACGTGTCGCGCATGAGCTCGAGCTCGTACTCCTTCCACCCGAGGATCGACTCCTCCAGGAGCACCTCGTTGGTGGGCGAGTCGTGCAGGCCCGCGCCGCCGATGCGGCGGAGGTCCTCTTCGTCATAGGCGAAGCCCGATCCCAGGCCGCCCATCGTGAACGACGGACGCACGACGAGCGGGTAGCCGAGCTTCTCGGCGCCGGCGATCAGATCGTCCATCGAATGGCAGATGACCGATGCCGCGACATCCGCGCCCGCGTCGATCACGAGCTGCTTGAAGATCTGGCGATCCTCGCCCTTGTTGATCGCCTCGAAGTTCGCGCCGATGAGCTCGATGTCGTACTTCTCGAGGATGCCGTGGTTGTGCAGCTCGATCGCCGCGTTGAGCGCCGTCTGACCTCCGAGGGTCGGAAGGATCGCGTCGGGGCGCTCCTTCGCGATGATCGTCTCGATGACCTGCCACGTGATCGGCTCGATGTAGGTCGCGTCGGCGAAGTCCGGGTCGGTCATGATCGTCGCGGGGTTGGAGTTGACGAGGATGACCCGCACTCCCTCTTCGCGCAGCACGCGACAGGCCTGCGTGCCCGAGTAGTCGAACTCGCACGCCTGCCCGATGACGATCGGCCCGGAGCCGATGACGAGGACGCTCGTGATGTCGTCGCGCTTAGGCATTGTTCTCCTTCGATCCCTGAGTCTGCTCCTGCGGTCCCCGGCCCTGCTCCTGCGGTCCCTGACCTTGCTCCTGCTCCCGCGGTCCCTGAGCTTGTCGAAGGGTCGCGACGACGAGGTCACGGAAGCGGTCGAACAGGTAGTTCGCGTCGTGCGGGCCGGCAGCGGCCTCGGGGTGGTACTGCACCGAGAAGGCCGGGATGTCGAGGGCGCGCAGTCCCTCGACGACGTTGTCGTTGAGTCCGACGTGACTGACCTCGATGCGGCCGTACCCGTGGGGGCTGTCGAACTCGCCCTCGACGGGAGCGTCGACGGCGAAGCCGTGGTTGTGGGAGGTGATCTCGACGCGCCCGGTCAGTTTGTCCTTCACGGGCTGGTTGATGCCGCGGTGGCCGAACGGCAGCTTGTACGTGCCCAGACCCAGCGCCCGCCCGAGCAGCTGATTGCCGAAGCAGATCCCGAAGAAGGGCAGGCGGTCGTCGAGGATCGAGCGCAGCAGGTCGACGTGCGCGTCGGATGCCGCGGGGTCGCCCGGCCCGTTGGAGTAGAAGACGGCGACGGGGTCGACGGCGCGGATGTCGTCGATCGACACGTCGTGCGGAAGGATGTGCACGTCGAAGCCGCGCGAGACGAGGTTGTGGATCGTCGCCTGCTTGACGCCGAGGTCGAGCACGGCGAGATTGCCGATCCGCTCTCCCGTCGCCTCGACGACGCGAACGGCGTCGATCGAGACATCGGCCGACAGGTTGCGCCCGGCCATGCGCGGGGCTTCGCGGATGAGCCGGAGATGCTCGTCGGGCTCGAGGGATGCGGCATCCCCCGAGAAGATGCCGCCGCGCATGCTGCCCGCTCCGCGGATGTGCCGTGTCACGGCGCGCGTGTCGACGCCGCTGATCCCGACGACGCCTTCGCGGACGAGGGCGTCGTCGAGCGAGCCGTCGGCGCGCCAGTTCGACACGACACGCGAGGGGTCGCGGACGATGTAGCCGGACACCCAGATGCGGTGCGACTCGACGTCTTCCGCGTTGACGCCCGTGTTGCCGATGTGCGGCGCGGTCTGCAGCACGATCTGACCGGCGTACGACGGGTCGGTGAGGGTCTCCTGGTATCCGGTCATGCCGGTGGCGAAGACGACTTCGCCGAGGGTCGTGCCGACCGCACCGTAGGCGCGGCCGACGTAGCGCGTGCCGTCCTCCAGGACGAGCACTGCGGGTTCGGTGGAGAAGAAGGTCATGCGTCGGTTCCCGTCTGGGTCGGGGTGAGGATGCTCGAGATCGCATCGGCGAGGGCTCTGGCCGAGGCATCCTGAGGTCGGAGGTAGGAGTCGACGACCGTGCCGTCATCGAGGCGCCAGGTGAGGCGGACGAGTCCGTCGCGCTCGACGACGCGGTCGATCGTCACCGTGGCCTGCGCCACGAGATCGATGCGGTCGGCGCGCACGAACACGCGGGGCTTGCCGGTCAGGTCGAGGGCGATGCCGGCGCTCGTCACCGTGACATCGACGCGCGAGCGGAACGCCAGACCGCGGATCGCGAGGCGCTCCAGCGGCTCGCCGTGCTTCGTCGTCGCGACGTACAGCGAGCGGAACTCGCTCATCGTCTCGGCGCCGGCGGGGGCTTCGGCCACGGGGGCGGACAGCCCGGAATCGCGGCGCGTGCGTCGCCACCACGCGAAGGCCGCGAGAGCGAGGATCAACACCGCCACGCCGATCATGACGGCGACGGCGCCCTCACGGGTCATGCGCGCTCCCCCGGCCGGTCGAGCACGACACCGTCGACGACGGTCGGCGTGCCGCGATACAGCGTCCAGCGCACCTCACCGGGCAGCTCGCGCCCGAGGTACGGGGAGTTGACGCTGCGTCCGCGCAGGTCATCCTTCGAGAAGGTGCGGACCGGCGCGGGATCGATGAGCGTGAGGGATGCCGCGTGCCCGGGGGCCAGCGGAGTCCCGTGGCCCGCGAGCCGGCCGATGCGGGCCGGTTCGCGCGACATGATGCGCGCGACGTCGCTCCACACCAGCATCCCCGTGTCGATCATCGTCTGCTGCACGACCCGCAGCGCGCTCTCGAGCCCGACCATGCCGTTCGCCGCGGCCTGCCACTCGCACGCCTTCGCTTCGGCGGGGTGCGGTGCGTGGTCGGTCGCGACGATGTCGATCGTGCCGTCGGCGAGTCCTTCGCGCACGGCGCGGACGTCTTCTTCGCGCCGCAGCGGGGGGTTCACCTTGAACCGGGCGTCGTAGTCGCGGACGAGTTCGTCGGTCAGCAGCAGGTGGTGCGGCGTCACTTCGGCCGTCACGTCGATGCCGCGCTTCTTGGCCCACCGGATGATGTCGACCGAGCCGGCCGTCGACAGGTGGCACACGTGCAGCCGCGAACCGACGTGCTCGGCGAGGAGCACGTCGCGCGCGATGATCGACTCCTCGGCGACGGCGGGCCAGCCGGCCAGGCCCAGTTCGGCCGAGACGACGCCCTCGTTCATCTGAGCGCCCTCGGTCAGCCGGGGGTCCTGCGCGTGCTGCGCGATGACACCGTCGAAGGCCTTGACGTATTCGAGGGCGCGGCGCATGATCAGCGGATCCCACACGCAGAAGCCGTCGTCGCTGAAGACGCGCACCTGAGCGCGGGAGTCGGCCATCGCCCCCAGCTCGGCGAGGCGCTCGCCCTTCTGCCCGACGGTGACCGCCCCGATGGGCTGCACCGTCACGAACCCGGCCGCCTCGCCGAGGGCGAGCTCCTGCTCGACGACTCCGGCGGTGTCGGCGACGGGTGAAGTGTTGGGCATCGCGAAGACAGCCGTGAAGCCGCCGGCCGCGGCGGCGCGCGACCCGGTGAGGATCGTCTCGGAGGCTTCGTACCCGGGCTCGCGCAAGTGCGTGTGCAGGTCGACCAGGCCCGGCAGCGCGATGAGGCCGTCGGCGTCGACGACGGTGGCCCCGGCGCGCGAGACGTCCGAGCCCACCTGTGTGAGAAGGCCATCCTCGACGAGGATGTCGGCGGCGGCCCCGCCTTCGAGTCGGGCCCCCCGGATGAGGAACGTCTCAGTCATCGCGTGTTCTGCTCTCGTTCGGGTCGCTCGCCCGCCAGCAGCAGGTAGAGCGCGGCCATGCGGACCGATACGCCGTTCGTGACCTGCTCGAGCACCGTCGAGCGCGGCGAGTCGGCGGCTTCGGCGGAGATCTCCAGCCCCCGGTTCATGGGTCCGGGGTGCAGGACAATGCTACCGGCCGGAAGCGCCGTCAACCGTCGGGCGTCCAGACCCCAACGGCGTGAATACTCCCGTTCAGTCGGAAAATAGGCGGCGTTCATCCGCTCCAGCTGGATGCGCAGCATCATGAGCGCGTCGGGAGCCGCGGCGATCGCCTCGTCGAGGTCGTAGAGGATCGTCGCCGGCCACTGCGAGGAATCCTGCGGCACGAGTGTCGGCGGGGCGACGAGGGTCACATCGGCGCCGAGGGTGTCGAGCAGCCACACGTTCGACCGCGCGACGCGCGAGTGCAGCACATCGCCGACGATCGTGACCGACAGTCCTTCGAGATCGCGTCCCCGGCTGTCGTCGCCGAAGTGACGCTTGCGGATCGTGAACGCATCGAGGAGCGCCTGCGTCGGGTGCTCGTGGGTGCCGTCGCCGGCATTGACGACCCCCGCGGTGATCCATCCGCTCGTCGCGAGCGTCCGCGGCGCGCCCGAGGCCCCGTGCCGGATGACGACGGCGTCCGCGCCCATGGCCTGCAGAGTCTGCGCGGTGTCCTGCAGGGACTCGCCCTTCGAGACGCTGGAGCCCTTCGCCGCGAAGTTGATGACATCGGCCGACAGCCGCTTCGCAGCGGCTTCGAACGAGATGCGGGTGCGGGTGGAGTCTTCGAAGAAGAGGTTGACGACCGTCTTGCCCCGCAGGGTCGGCAGCTTCTTGACTTCGCGGAGCTGCGTGTCCGACATGTCTTCGGCGACGTCCAGGATGCGCAGCGCACTCTCCCGCGAGAGGGTCTTGGTGTCGAGGAGGTGCCTCATGATTCGATCGTCACCTCTTCGACGCCGTCGGTCTCGGCCAGGCGCACGTTGACGCGCTCGTCGCGCGCGCTCGGCAGGTTCTTGCCGACGAAGTCCGGGCGGATGGGCAGTTCGCGATGGCCGCGGTCGATGAGGGTGGCCAGGCGTACGGCGGACGGGCGGCCGATGTCCTGCAGCGCATCGAGCGCGGCGCGGATGCTGCGGCCCGAGAACAGCACGTCGTCCACGAGCACGACGACCTTGCCGTCGATGCCGCCCGCCGGGATCTGCGTCGGCTGGGGGGCGCGCGTCGGGTTGCGGTGCAGGTCGTCGCGGTACATCGTGACATCGAGTGCGCCGATCGGGATCGGCGTGCCGCTGAACTCCGACAGCAGACCGCCGATCCGGTTGGCGAGCGTGACGCCGCGGGTCGGGATGCCGAGGACGACGAGGTCTTCGGGACCCTTGTTGGACTCGAGGATCTCGTGCGAGATCCGAGTCAGAGCGCGGGCGATGTCGGCGCTGTGCAGGACGACACGAGGCAGCACGATTCGCGTGCTCATCCGCCGCTCCCTTCTCCGCCTCACAGGACGGTGTTAAAGGTTGCTGGGTACTCGCGCCAGTCTAGCGGGATGACAGGGCTCTGGCACGCTGGGGTCATGGGCACCGATGCGCAGGATCGTCCGGGCGTCGCTGAACGCGGCGAGAGCGAGTTCGACCGGGGGCTGTCGTTCTATGACGCGATCTACGGGTTCGCTGCGACGCTGCTCGTCGCGAACGTCGATGCGCCGGCGCCCGAGGCCTGGCAGAGCCTGCGCACACTTTTCACCGATGACGTCGTCGACCAGCTGCTCGGTTTCGTGATCAGCTTCGTCGTGATCGTCGTGTTCTGGCGGGTGAATGTCACGCTCGTGCGGCGTCTGTCCGGACTCGACGGGCCGACGACGGCCGTCAACCTCGCGGCGGCGGGCCTGGTCATCCTGCTGCCGTTCACAACCGAGGGCATCAGCGATGCGGCGACGACGGATCTGCCGCTGCCCACCGCGATCTACGCCGTCAACGTCGCTGCCGTCGCGCTTGCGCAGGTGGCGATGTTCCAGGTGGCGCGTTCGCGCGGTCTCGAGCGAAACCCGATCCCATCGCGGCTGAATCGGATCCAGTTGCTCGACGCATTGGTCGTGCCGCTCTACTTCCTGGCGTCCGTGCCTGTCGCGCTCGTTGTGAGTGCCGATGCGGCACGGCTTTCGTGGCTCGGTCTCATCGTTGTGGCCCCGGTCTCGGGACGCCTCGTACGAGTGGCATCCCGTCGTCAGCCTGCGGCGAGCGCGCCCTCGGCTTCGTGAGCACGTATCGGGTGGCCCTGCGTCGTGAGGCACTTGCCGGTGGCGAGGTCCCATTTCCAGTCGTGCAGCGAGCACGTGAGGACGCCGTCCTCGATCTTGCCGGTCTTGGTGAGGTCGGCGCGCAGATGCGGGCAGCGGCGCTGCACGATCCAGTCGCCGAGCTGCGCATCCTCGGTCTGATCGCTCTGCTCGGCGTACCAGTTCTCGACGTACTCGATGCGGTCGCGAGAAAGACACTTCAGGAACGTGGTGAGGAACTCGTTGAACTTGCCGCTGCGACCGACCTCGAACTGCATCGAGAGGAAGATCGAGTTCGACCAGTCGATCTCGTGGTCGGCGATGTTGGTCGAGACGAGGTCGGCGGGAATCGTGTACCAGTAGACGCAGTCTTCGCCGTCGTACTCGCGCACCTTCGCCTTCGGGAAGTCCACCACCATGTCGAGTTCGCCGATGCGGAAGCGCACGTTGCCGCCGACACCGTTGCGGATCGTGCGCGCGCGGCGCAGCAGCGGCTCCCACCACTCCTTGATCGCGGCGAGCATCTCGGCGGGGGGAAGTACGGCCGCGCGCGTCGCCTCTTCGGCCGCGACTTCGCTCTGACGCGTATCGCGCTGTTCGGCGAGGTAGGCCCACTTGTCATCGAAGATCCGGTCGATCTCGGCAGCCGTGTAGAGCGTCTGCGTCACGACGAGCTCGCCGTGGTTCAGGTCGACCTGCGTGCCGGGCACGAACTCATAGCCCTTCTGCTCGGGCCGCAACTCGCGCATGTGCGCGAGGAACTGACGCTGATCGGTGAAGATCGAGTCGTCTTCTGTGCCGTAGCCGTTGTAGCGGAACAGCTCTTCGCGCAAGAACATGGGCGGTCCGGCCATCGGGAACACGTGTGCCGCGTCGACCTTCTCGATGTAGTACATCGCGCGCTTGTTCTGCGCGTCGCGCTTGAGCTTCGCGAAGTTCTGCTTGGCATCCTGCGGCAGGTCGTAGACCATGGGCCACCAGATCGCGCCGGACACCTGCGTGAAGTACGCGTCGGGCTTCGAGAACGTCAGCAGCGTGTCGAGATCGAGGGGGTGCGAGTCGTTCTGATTGAGGATGCTGGCCGTGCCGTCGTCGACCGAGAGCGACGAGTCGCCGATGGGTCCATCGCTCGGGGCGCGCAGGGGTGTCACCATGATCTTCAGGTCGCCGAACTCGAGCGGCACACCCGCCTGCGTGTAGACGATGTTGTCGTAGCCGAGCTTCTTCAGATCGACCTCGAGGTCATCGGTCGGGTACTCCGGCAGAAGCACCCTGATGTCCTTCGGCACGTAGCGCTCGAGCAGGGCGGGGTCGAAGTGGTCGCGGTGCCGGTGCGAGATGTAGAGGAAGTCCGCGGCGCCGAAGCGCTCCCAGTCGAGTGCGCGGTTGTCGGGGAACGGGAACCATGAGCCGAAGAAGCTCGGGCCGATGACCGGATCGCAGAGGATGCTGCCACCCGCCGTCTCGATATACATTCCGGCGTGTCCGAGGCCCGTGATGCGCATGAATTCCCTCCCGTGTGACCCCTCGAGTCTAGGCGAGGGCCGACCGGCTCACGCGTCGAAGAGGGCTCGGATGTCGTCGGCATCGAGCGTCTGGCCGAACAGGGCGTCGTCGTCCATGACGGAGCGGAACAGGCGCGCTTTGCGTTGCTGCAAGGCCATGACCTTCTCTTCGATCGTGCCGTTGGCGATGAGGCGGTAGACCATGACCTTGCGCTCCTGCCCGATCCGGTGCGCGCGGTCGACCGCCTGCGCTTCGGCGGCAGGGTTCCACCACGGATCGAGCAGGAAGACATCGTCTGCCTCGGTGAGTGTCAGCCCGAACCCGCCCGCCTTGAGGCTGATCAGGAACACCGCAGCGCCACCCTGGCGGAACTCCGCGACGGCGGCGTCTCGATCGTGCGTCGACCCGTCGAGATACGCGAAGCGGATGCCGCGCTCTTCGAGCCGCTGCGCCACGAGGCGCAGGAACGACGTGAACTGACTGAAGACCAGGATGCGATGACCTTCGGCCACCGCTTCGTCGAGGCGTTCGAACAATGCCGTGAGCTTGCTCGGCGCGACGTGCGCGTGCGCCGGATCGACGAGCCCGGGAGCCAGGCTCAGCATGCGCAGCAGTGTGAGCGAGCGGAACACGATGAACCGGTTGCGATCGAGGTCGTCGAGCAGTCCGAGCACCTTCTGCCGTTCGCGCTGCAGCACGGTGTCGTACAGGGCCCGGTGCGCCGCATTGAGCTCGATCCGCAGCTCCTGCTCCTGCTTGGGCGGAAGCTCCGGGGCCACGAGGTCCTTCGTGCGGCGCAGCACGAGGGGTCGGATGCGCCGTCGCAGCCGTGCGAGGCGGCGGGCGCGGTACTGGCCGCCCTCCTGCGTGTCGGGGACCTTGCCCTTCTCGATCGGCGCGATGTACTCGTCGCGGAATCGGCGCGCCGAGGCGAAAAGGCCGGGTGCGGTCAGAGACAGGAGCGCCCACAGCTCGGTGAGGCTGTTCTCCAGAGGTGTGCCCGTGATCGCGAACGTGACGTCGGCGCGCAGCTCTTTCGCGACGCGGTGCGTCTTCGTCTGGCTGTTCTTCACGAACTGCGCCTCGTCGAGCACGACTCCCGCCCAATCGACACTCGTGAAGGCGGCGGCGTCGAGTCGCAGCAGGGTGTACGAGGTCACGATGACGTCGGCCTCGGATGCGGCATCGGCCACCTCGGTCCCCCGCGCGCTGACGATGTGCACGCGCAGGCCGGGGGTGAACCGAGCCGCTTCGTCACGCCACGTCGACAGCACCGAGGTCGGTGCGACGACGAGGAAGGGGCGCGTCTCACCGGATTCGCGCGCGTGGGCCAGCAGTGCCAGCATCTGCAGCGTCTTGCCGAGCCCCATGTCATCGGCGAGGATGCCGCCCAGCCGGTGCTGCCACAGGAACGCGAGCCAGTCGTAGCCGGCGCGCTGATACGGGCGCAGCTCGGCGTTCAGCCCGCGCGGCAGGGCGGCCGACGGCACGCCGTCGGCGTCGCGCAGGCCCTCGGCGGCGGCGCGCCAGCTCGTGGCGGGAACGGTCTCGTCGGCGAGGTCTTCGAACTCCGACCACAGATCCGTCTGGTAGCGGCTGATCCGTGGCCCCGTCTGCCATTCGTCGAGCGTGCCCGCTTCGTCGATCAGCTCGCGCAGACGGTCCAGCGCCGGATGCGACAGCGAGAAGTACGCACCGTCGCTCAGCAGCAGCTTCTTGCGGCCGCGCGACATCGCGGTGAACAGGGTGCCGAACGGGATGCGCCGCCCGTCGATCGTCACGACGATGCCGAGGTCGAACCAGTCGGTCTCCGTCGTCTCCACGGTCGTGATCTCGATCCGCGGATCGCCGGACAGTTCGCGGTAGCGCGGGCGCTCGCCGGAGATCACGACATCGACGTCGTCCGCCGCCTCGAGCAGCGGCAGCAGCCTCGACGAGAACTCCGCCGCGACGACGCCCGCCAGCGACGCGGACGGTGCGAACTCGACGGGAGACGCGTCTTGCCAGAGCTGTTCGACGCGCGCGCGGATGCTGCTCTCGGCGACCGGGTCTCGCTCCTCGCTCGTGTCGGGATCCCACGGCAGCGTCGTGTCGCGGCCGTACCGCCACGTCAGGTCGTAGTCCAGGCGGTCCGACGGCGCGAAGCGCACGGCGACCTCGAGGGTCGGTCGCACCGCCGCAGGGATCGGGATGCCGGGCGCCTCGACGGCGACGCGACGTGCGATCCTGCCCAGGTGCTCGCTCACGAACTCGTCCGCCTCGTGCGCCGGGATCGACACCGCCGACCGCGCGGCGAGGAGCGCGGGCACCGGATCGGGCAGCGGGAGGGCGGCGAGGGTGAGTGCGATGCGATCGCCGTGCACCGTGAACCGGTACAGGCCCGAGCGTCCGACCGGCCGAAGGGTCGCGGCATCCGCCTCGGTCTCGTCGATCGTGACCCGCGGCCGGATCTCGAGCGCACCGGAGACGCGCTCGGCGCGCACGACGACGGAAGCGGTCTGGGCGAGGTCGACGCTCTGACCGGTCTTGGTCGGCACGAGCGGGATGCCGTGCTCGACACCCGAGGCGAGGTGCGCCCAGAGCAGGCTCGACTCGATGTCGTCGAGCGTGAGCCACTCCGAGACGTCCGAGAACGCACCGAAGGACCGCACGTCGCGGCCGATGCTGTGCAGCTCCGCGAACCAGCGGGCCTGTGCGGGGTCGTGCGCGCTGATCGGACGGCGCAGCGTGTCCCACGACACCGTCCCCTTGATCCAGGCGCGCGTTCGCGGGCTGCGCTCGAGCGGACGCAGACCCACGAGCACATCGGCCGCACTGTGGTGCAGACCTCGCGCGGTCGCGGTCGCGACGCGGGCCGGCGCCCACGAGGATGCGCCGCGACGGACGCGCTGGCGCAGCTCGACGCCGAGCGCGAGCGGTGTCGCGGGGCGGGGGCTCGCGGGCGGGGCGGACGCCAGGACGGTGCGCCACGACGACTCGCTGCGCGATGCGACCTCGGCCGAGCGGTTGCTCGCGAGGATCGTGGCGACCGTGTGCTTGCAGTCGATCTGCATGGGGCACGAGCACGTCGTCGCGACGATGGGCGCATGTGGCCGATCCGCATCGACGCGGATGCGGCAGCGGTAGTGCTGCGCGCCGCTTCCGGCGACGACGGATTCGATGAGGGATCCGACGGCGTCCCACGTCACGCGCTGCACGGCGCCGTCGGCGAAGTAGGCGACTCCCCGTTCGTACGCGCCCGGCCCGGCGAGCCTCCGGATGTGGACGGCGTCGATGAACGGAGGGGTCACGTGGGATCAGGTGGCGCGGGCGATCCGGCCGAGAACGCCGTGCACGAACGATCCCGATTCGTCGGTCGAGAATTCCTTCGCGAGTTCGACCGCCTCGTCGATTGCGACAGCGGGCGGCACGTCATCGTTGTAGAGGAGCTCCCACACGCCGATGCGCAGCACGGCGCGGTCGACGGCGGGCATGCGGGCGAGACTCCAGTCCTTCGCGAAGGTCGTGATCTGCTCGTCGATCGCGTCGCGATTGTCGATCACGCCGTCGATGATGTCGCGGGCATACAGCCACGACGCTTCGCGTGCGGGTTCGCTTGCGGCGCGCTTCGCTTCCGCGGCGAGGACGGTCCGCAGTTCGTCACCGCGGACATCGGACTGGAAAAGGATGTCGAGCGCGCGTTTGCGCGCTTTGGAACGAGCGCTCACGCCTTACTTCTCGCGACCGAGGTACTCGCCGGTGCGCGTGTCGACCTTGATCTTCGTGCCTGTCTCGAGGAACAGCGGCACCTGCACCTCGTAGCCGGTCTCGACGGTCGCGGGCTTCGTGCCCGCCGATGAGCGGTCGCCCTGCAGGCCCGGTTCGGTGTAGGTGACTTCGAGAACGACGGATGCCGGCAGGTCGATGTACAGCGGGTTGCCGTTGTTGAGCGCGATCGTGACCTGCTGGTTCTCGAGCAGGAAGTTCTTGGCGTCTCCGACGGTCGCAGCCTGAACGGTCAGCTGGTCGTAGTCGGTGGCATCCATGAAGACGAAGCCTTCGCCGTCGTTGTACAGGTAGGTGAAGTCGCGGCGGTCGACGTTCTCGATGTCGATCTTGGTGCCGGCGTTGTAGGTCTTGTCGATCGTCTTTCCGGTGACGACGTTCTTCATCTTCGTCCGCACGAACGCGCCGCCCTTGCCCGGCTTGACGTGCTGGAACTCGACGACGCTCCAGAGCTGGCCGTCGATGTTCAGGACGATGCCGTTCTTGATGTCTGCGGTCGATGCCATGAGGTGATTCAGTCCGATCGTGTGGGAAGCCGACGCTCGAGTCTACGGGATGCCGGGAAGCGGCATCCCGTTCACTCCACGGCGTCGTCCAGACGAGGCCGCGGCTGCGTGTCGCCGTGCGGGGCGACCAGGCCGAAGTCGGTCAGCAGCTCGCCCAGCTGCGACGTGTCGAGTTTGTCGAGGATGCGTCCTTCGACGAAGTTCGGTCCTGGAATGTGCACGGCTTCGCCGTCGGCGAGTCGCGTCGTCGCCTTCATCAGCCAGCGGATGTCGTAGGTCGAGTTGAAGACCTCGGGCACTCCCCGCTCGACGCCGAGCAGCTGGTAGGCGGATTCCATTCCGGTGCGCACGGAGTACTCGGTCGTGAAGATCGTGTCTCGCGTGGTCTCGGCGAACTGCCCGATGAAGGCGAAGTTGACGGCGCCCTCGGGCACGACGTCGGGGCGATCGCCCGCTCGGCGCGGCATGAAGAACGCGTCGACGTACGGCATCATGACGGGCACGGCGCTCGCGCCGGTCGCTGCCAGTTCGGGGATGTCGTCGGTGGGCACACCCAGGTGATAGAGCCACTCCCGGGTGATCTCCTCGCCCGTGCACTCCTGCATCGGCTTGGTGACGTAGTCACCGGGCACGTCGGCGAACAGGGCGTAGAACCAGACGACGATCTCATCGGGCGACTGGTTCTTGAAGTGCGGCTGCCGGTTGACCGTCCAGCTCAGCAGCCACGAGGAGTCCTTTGCCGTCACGATGCCGCCCGTCACGACTCTGCCGCTGAACGGGTCGCGCTGGGCGATCTTCTCGATGTAGGCGGGGATGCGCTCGTCGAGCGTCGTGATGGTCGCCGATTCCCACTTCGTCTCGGCGATGTCGCCCGCGAAGACGTCGGGGTGGCCGAAGGACGGGTCCTTCGCGGCGATCCGACGCCACAGGTCCCACGCGGGGGCAGGACCGGTGTCGAGCGTGGCGGGGGTGTGGTGGTCGCCCTCATCGGAGTTCTCGGTCAGCGAGCCGATCGTCGTGAGCACCAGGTCGTTCTCACCGAGGTCGATGCCGCCGTCGCCGTCGGCATCGGTCCAGTGGATGCGGGTCGCCACCTTCCGGTCGCCCGTGATGTCGAAGTCGATGTCGGTGACGGTCGTCGAGAACCGGAACGTGACGCCCTGATCGAGCAGCCAGCGGTAGAGCGGCAGGACGAGCGATTCGTACTGGTTGTATTTCGTGAACTTGAGGGCGGAGAGGTCGGGCAGGCCGCCGATGTGGTGGATGAAGCGGTGCAGGTAGAGCTTCATCTCGAGGGCGGAATGCCACTCCTCGAACGCGAACATCGTGCGCCAGTACAGCCAGAAGTTGCTCTGCAGGAACTCCTCGCCGAAGACGTCGGTGATGCGCTTGCCCTCCATCTGCTCGCGCGTGGCCATGATGACCTTGACGATCTCGTTCTGCGCCTTCTTGCTGAGGGTGAAGAGCTTGTCGGTGTGGGCGTCCTGCCCCTGCTTCTCGGTGACGCGGCAGAGCGAGAAGTTCGGGTCGTCCTTGTTGAGCCAGTAGAACTCGTCGAGCACGCTCGCGCCGTCGATCTCGATGGACGGGACCGACCGGAAGAGATCCCACAGGCACTCCATGTGGTCTTCCATCTCGCGCCCGCCGCGGATGACGAAGCCCTTCTTCGGCTTCTTGATGCCGTCGAGTGCTCCGCCGGGCAGGTCGAGCTCTTCGAGGATCGTGATCTTGGAGCCGTCCATCTGGCCGTCGCGGATCATGAACGCGGCGCCCGCCATCGATGCGAGGCCCGCGCCGACGAACCAGGCGGTCTTGTCGTCGACTCCCTCGGGTTTGCGCGGACGCGCGAAGGCTTCGTAGTTGCCGCTGCTGTAGTACATGCACTCCCCCGTCGTCGAACCTGCTCGCTTCTCGTGTCTACCGCGTGGCCGGCGAGATCACACCCGTTACGGCGTCGGTTTCGTGCCGGATGTCACCCGTCGGTCTGTCCCGTGATGAGGTCGATCAGCAGTTCGACGGCTTTCGCGTAGCCCTGCACGCCTTCGCCGATCACGTGCACGGCGGCGACATCGGCGACGTAGGAGCGGTGCCGGAACGGCTCGCGCTCGAGCACGTTCGAGATGTGGACCTCGGCAACGGGGAGCGCGACTCCCGACAGGGCATCCCGCAGCACGATGGAGGTGTGCGTGAGGCCGCCGGGGTTGATCACGATGCCGGCGCAGTCCTCACGGGCGTCGTGGATCGCGTCGAGCAGGACGCCTTCGTGGTTGCTCTGCACGGCTCGCACGTCGAAGCCGCGTACGGCCGCGGCATCCGTCGTGATGCGCTCGACGTCGGCGAGCGTACTCGTGCCGTAGACGTCGGGTTCGCGTGTGCCGAGCAGGTTGAGATTGGGCCCGTTCACGAGCAGCAGTCGACGTTCGGTCACGCGATCACCCTACCGATCGATGGATGCGCGACCGGCCGCTCGCGGCGCTCCCGGGCGCTGATCGGCCGGCGGTCGCTCGGACTCTCGCGTGGTCGGGTGTGCCGGTGACGAGGCGCACGACACACGGCACGGCACGGCACACGGCACGGCACGGCACGGCGCGGCACACGGCGCGGCACGGCGCGCGTGGCACCGGCCGCGACGGCGCAGCGAAGGCGAGACGGTGGTCGGTCGGCGGCATCCGAGTCGGTCTCATGCAGCCTGGAAGCGTCGAGGCGAGCGCGACTCGAGGCGGATGGGTTCGTCGATGGCGCCGGTGACGGGGTCGGGCGGCGACTGGAGCCAGTACGTGTCCAGCTGAGTGTGCTGGTCGCGTTTTCGGATGATCCGCCACCCTTGATTGTGCAGACGCAGGTGGCAGTTTCGGCAGAGTGGTACTCCGTCATCGATATCGGTTCTGCCGTGGTCTTCGTACCAATGGTCGGTGTGATGGAACTCCGACCAGTCGATCGGCGCCGTGCATCCGGGCCAGATGCACCCGCCGTCTCGGATCGCGATCGCGATCCTCTGCTTTCTCGTGAAGAGCCGTTCTTCGCGGCCCACATCGAGGGGTCTGCCGAAGGGGTCGATCGTGACCGCGATCGCGCCGGCGTCGCACAGGAGCTTCTCGATCACTCCCCCGGGAAGCGCCGCCCCCGAGTGCTCGACGTGTCCGACGCCGGCGACACGCATCCCGCCTCGCTCGGACGGGCTCTCGATGGCGCTGGCCTCGACGACGACCCGGACGCCGGGCTGCCTGTCGCCGAATGCCTGTCGGGGGTCGGCGTTCGCTCCCGAGCGGAGCACCGCCACGACGGTGTCGTACTGCAGCTGCTCGTTCGTGCGCTCGTCTGCCGTGGCCTCCTTCGCCCGCTCGGCGGCATCCGAGCCGACGAACCTCGGCCCTCGTCGTGGACGCAGCGCGGCATGGAGCATCGACTGCACCCACGCGGCCGCCTCGTCATCGAACGCGATCCTCGCGTGATGCCTGCCCTGCTCGTCGATCCACATCCGGAACGACCGAGCGGCGAACCGTTCTTCGAACCGAAGCGTCACACCGACGGGGTCGAGCCGATCGCGGGCGATGCGTGCCGTCGCGCGCAGCTCTTCGACGGGCAGCGTCGCCGCCTCATGCAGCAGCAGCTCCACGGCGTTGGCCCAGGCTTCGGGCAAGAACTCGGGATCCAGCTCGGGATATCGCTCGACGGGCGGCTCGCCGATGCCGATCAGGATCGCCTGGAACTGGGCTTGTCCGATTTTTCCGCCCGTCAGCGCCTCGCGCAGTAGCATCCGCCACCGCGGTGCGCTCGGCGCGCTGGGTCGGTCGGGACGCGGCTCGTCATCGCTGGTGACGTCGGCGACCGTGACGAGGAGATCCTCACCCGTCTTCAGCGTGCGCCCGACATCGGTGCGGGATTGCCCCGTGATGTTCTGCACGAGTGACGTGACATTGCGGTGCCCCTTGCGCTGCGCGAGCCCCGCGTGTCCGAGCTCGCGTGAGGACCGCCGTGCGATCTCGGCGGCCGCGGACGCGCTGACCAGATCGAGCGCATTGCGTGCTTCGCTCACATCGGCGAGCACCGCCAGCAGTGCGTCGTCGTCGAGCGCCGCCACGCCCGGGGTCACATCGACCTCGCCGTCACTCGCACTTTCAGCACCGGTGCTCACTCGTTCGGCGACGCGCGCGACCGCTGCGACCAGACGGCCGGTGAGTGCGGGGTTCGACGTCATAGAACAAAGATACGAAGGGCCTCCGACATCGACAGGCTCGAATGGACTGTTTTCGAGTCTGCGGAGGTAACGAAACGGTAACGGTTGCGGTGAGGTTGCGGCGCCCTCAGCGGTCCGCCACGAGGAGGTGGAGGCGGCTCGCCATACGAAAAGGCGTCGGGCCGTGCGGCTGCGTTCGTGAGGAAGCCGGGCAGATCGACGGGCGATGAAAACGCCACGGGGACGTCGGCATCGACCAGCACGTCGATGAGGCTGATGAAGCGCTGCTGAGCTTCGGGATCGGCGTCTGCGAGCGGAGGTATCCCCGTGATCGTCCACCGCCGAAATGTCCGTGACCAGTGCAGATGCTCGATCGTCGACGTCGCTGCCGAGCAGAGCTGGTCGAACGTCGCCACCAACTCGCCGTCCCGTGCCGACACGACGCTGAAGGCCCGGTCACCGACCGTGACGATCTGCTGAGGGGACGGCGCGACGCCGGCCGGCGTCCTCATCCAGGTGCCGGCGGCGAACCCCCGGGAGTGCTGCTCGTTGACGGTTCGGTAGTCGAGCGGACCGGCGAGATTCCACACATCCAGGTGCGTTTTGATGAGGGCGATGCCCGGCTCGAAGATGTGGTGCCAGATGGGATCGGGCACGGGAAGTCATACCTCGGATCACCCGTACGCTACCTCCGCCACCTGCTGGAGTAGCCGCCCGCGCTCAGGCCGGACCCCACACGCCGAGCTCGTTGCCGCTCGGATCGAGGAAATGAAAGCGCCGCCCGCCGGGGAAGGCGTACGGTTCCTGCACGATCGTGCCGCCCGCCGCGACGACGGCGTCGCGCGTCGCGTCGAGATCGTCGCTGTAGAGCAGGACGAGCGGCCCTCCGCGCTGCACCTCATCGCCGAGCAGGAGCCCGCCGGCCTCGTCGCCCTCGGCCTCGGCCGGAGTCCGGATGCCCGAATACTGATCGCCGTAGTCGGTGAAGGTCCACCCGAACGCGGCACCGTAGAAATCCCGCGCGGCGCGCATATCGGTGACGGTGATCTCGACGTAGTCGATCGTGAGCGGAATCGAATGTGTGTGCGTTGCCATGCCGCACACACTCGCACAGACCGCCGACACGATCACAGGTCGGCGATGATGATCTTCTTCATGTCGAGCATCCCCTGATAGACGCCCGGTTCCTGGGCCCGGTCGCCCATGTCGGCGGGCGTGATCTGCCAGCTGAGACCGAACCGGTCGACGAGCCAGCCGCACGCCTCGGCCTCGGGTACCGCGCTCAGGGCATCCCACAGCCGGTCGATCTCGGCCTGGTCGCGGCAGCGGACCTCGAGCGAGACACCCGGCGTGAACGACGAATCCTGCGGCGCGCCGGAATCCATCGCGGTGAACCACTCCCCCGCGAGCTGGAACTCGCTGAACATGACGGCACCCGCGGCAGCAGGGCCCGTCTCCTCCGGGTACGGCACGATCGTCCCGAGCCGTCCGCCGAAGATCGAGGTGTACGCCTCGACGGCTTCGGCCGCCCGGTTCTGCGCCGTCGCACCGAACAGCAGCGACGGGATCAGGAACGGCCGGGGATCGCCTTCGGGGTCTGTGAGCATGAGCTGCCACGTGACTCCGTAGCGGTCTTCGACCCACCCGTATCGCGCGCTGAACGGGTACTCCCCCAGCTCCATGAGCACGCGGCCGCCGACGCAGAGTTCGATCCAGAGG
Source organism: Microbacterium sp. NPDC055910 (assembly GCF_042271185.1). Taxonomy (NCBI): domain Bacteria; kingdom Bacillati; phylum Actinomycetota; class Actinomycetes; order Micrococcales; family Microbacteriaceae; genus Microbacterium; species Microbacterium sp. NPDC055910. The sequence continues at coordinate 127,931 of NZ_JBHJZS010000002.1, read as the reverse complement.
GCATCCAGCGCCCCACGCGCAGCCGCTTCGTCGCCGCGGAACATGAGCGGATCGAAGTTGACCATGAACGACAGCGAGGCGTTCGGGCGGAAGGTGCCGTCGGAATTGATGAGTGACAGGTGATAGCCATCGATCACGACGTCGATCGTGAGGACGTCGCCGGCGAAGTCCTTCTGGAAATCCGGCAGGTCCTCCGCCGGATAGCGCAGCGTCACTTCGCTCGTCGCCTTCGGAAAGATCCGCGTGTAGAACTCCGCGGCCTCAGCGGCCGTCCGATTGCACCAGATGTTGGGGACGATCTTCTGCATGTCGCCACTCTTCGCCTCCGCGAAGCGCGGCGCAAGAGGTCAGCCCGCGACCTCCTGGTACGCGGCGAACAGCAGCGATTCGTCGGGCGCCTGCAGCACCGTCGGACGCCCGATCTCGTCGAGGACGATGAAGCGCAGCATCCCGCCCCGGCTCTTCTTGTCGCGCTGCATCGATGCCTTCAGCTGCGGCCATGCGCCCGCGCGGTAGGTCGTCGGAAGCCCCAGAAGATCCAGGATGCTGCGGTGCCGCTGCGCCGCGTCATCGGAGAGCCGCCCCGCCAGACGCGACAGCTCGGCGGCGAAGACCATGCCGACCGAGATCGCGGCGCCGTGCCGCCACCGGTAGCGCTCGGCATGCTCGATCGCGTGGCCGAGCGTGTGCCCGTAATTGAGGATCTCGCGCAGTCCCGCCTCGCGGAAGTCCTCGCTCACGACGCGGGCCTTCATGTCGATTGCGAGTTCGATCGCGCGGCGGAACGCATCGCTGTGCGGGTCGACGGCCTTGTCGGGGTCGGCTTCGATGAGGTCGAGGATCTCGGGCGCCCAGATGAACCCCGCCTTGACGACCTCGGCGTACCCCGCGACGGTCTCGTTGCGCGAGAGCGAGTCGAGCAGGTCGAGATCGCAGACGACGGATGCCGGGGGCCAGAACGCACCGACGAGGTTCTTGCCCTCCGCGGTGTTGACGCCGGTCTTGCCGCCGACCGCGGCGTCGACCATCCCGAGCACCGTGGTCGGCACCTGAACGACCTCGATGCCGCGCAGCCACGTGGCGGCGACGAAGCCTGCGAGGTCGGTGACGGCGCCTCCGCCGAAGCCCACGACGACGTCGGTGCGCGTGAAGTCCGCCTTGCCCATGACCTGCCAGCAGAAGGCGGCGACCTCGATGCGCTTGCCGGCTTCGGCGTCGGGGATCTCGGCGAGCAGCACCTCGCGGTCCCCGAGAAGCGAATCGCGCAGTGCCTCGGCCTGCGCCGCGAGCGTCGGCGGGTGCACGATGAGCACCTTGCGCGCCGCTTCGGGCAGCTGCTCGCCGAGGCTGCGCAGGATGCCGCGCCCCACGGTGATCGCGTAATCGTGCTGGCCTGTGACGGTGATGCGGGTCGTGTCGGTCATGGCGTCTCCTCGTCGGTGCGGCGCACCCACTCGACGACGGCGTCGACGACCTGCTGCAACGGGCCGTGCGACGTGTCGAAGGTGACGTCCGCGAGTTGTTCGTACACGGGGCGACGTTCCCGGTAGATCGTCGTCCACCGCTCGAGCGCGTCGCCGTTCTGCAGGAGAGGCCGCTGCGAGTCCTTGACCCGCCCGGCCACGACGTGGGGCGCGACCGTGAGCAGCACGACGCGGTGCGCAGCGACCGCGTCGTGCGTCGCGGGGTCCAGCACCGCTCCCCCGCCGAGTGACACGACGCCCCCCGTCGCGAGTCCCTCGAGCACCGCATCCCGCTCGAGAGCGCGGAAATGCGACTCGCCGTGTTCGGCGAAGATCCGCTCGATCGGACCGTGGTCGCGCACGACGGCGATGTCGCTGTCGAAGAACGCGCGCCCCGTCGCCTTGGCCACCTTGCGTCCGATGCTCGTCTTGCCGGCGCCCATCGGGCCGATCAAGACGATCGCGTCAGAGCGCGAGGTCATGCTGAGCGAGGCCGGCGTCGCTCGCGTCGGTCGTGCGCAGCGTCGTCGGAAGCGCCGCGAGGTACCCCTCGAGATTGCGCCTGGTCTCGGCGACGCTGTCGCCGCCGAACTTCTCGAGCACGACACCGGCGAGCACGATCGCGGTCATCGCCTCGGCGACGACTCCCGCGGCCGGCACGGCGCAGACATCCGAGCGCTGGTGGTGCGCCGACGCTGCCTCTCCCGAGGCGATGTCGACCGTGCGCAAGGCACGCGGAACCGTCGCGATGGGCTTCATGCCGGCGCGTACGCGCAGCACGGTGCCCGTCGACATCCCGCCCTCGGTGCCGCCGGCCTTGTCGGACGAGCGGGTGATGCCGTCGTCGGTCACGAAGAGCTCATCGTGCGCGGCCGAGCCGCGGCGCCGCGTCGTCTCGAAGCCGTCGCCGATCTCGACGCCCTTGATCGCCTGGATCGACATGAGCGCCTCGGCGAGCTTCGCATCGAGGCGGCGGTCCCAGTGCACGTGCGAGCCGAGCCCGGGCGGAAGCCCGTATGCGAGCACCTCGACGATTCCGCCGAGCGTGTCGCCGTCCTTGCGTGCGGCGTCGACTTCGGCGACCATCGCGGCGCTCGTCGCAGCGTGGAAGCAGCGCAGCGGATCGGCGTCGAGCGCCTCGAGGTCGTCGGGGGTCGGCAGTGCCGCATCCGCCGGCGCCTGCACGGGGCCGATCGACAGCGTGTGCGAGACGAGCCGGATGCCGAGCTCGGACAGGAACGCGCGGGCGAGCGCGCCGAGCGCGACGCGTGCCGCCGTCTCGCGGGCGCTCGCGCGCTCGAGAATGGGCCGGGCCTCGTCGAAGCCGTACTTCTGCATGCCGACGAGGTCGGCGTGGCCGGGGCGCGGGCGGGTCAGGGTGGCGCCGCGTCCGCGTGAGCGGTCGGTCAGTTCGACCGGCTCGGCGCTCATGACCTCGCTCCACTTGGGCCACTCGGTGTTCCCGATGCGCAGCGCGATGGGGCTGCCGAGCGTGAGCCCGTGCACGACACCCGACGAGATCGAGAGCTCGTCCTCTTCGAACTTCATGCGCGAGCCGCGGCCGTAGCCGAGCTTGCGACGGGCCAGATCGGCCTGGATCGCGGCACGCGAAACCGGGATGCCGGAGGGCAGGCCCTCCATGATGGCGACGAGTTCGGGACCGTGGGATTCGCCGGCCGTGAGCACGCGGAGCATTGCTCTAGTCTCCCACGACCGCCCGGCGCATTGCGGCCAGCACGTCGGACTCCCCCGCGAGAGGGGTTTCCGGGTCGCCCGCGACGAAGATCCGCACCTGCAGGAGAGCTTGGTGCAGCAGCATCCCGAGTCCCGAGATCGCCGGAGTGCCCGCCCGCTCCCAGGCGGCTGCGAGATCGGTCGGCCAGTGGCCGTAGACGACGTCGAGCAGGAGCCCTCCGGCGGAGGCGAGGCGATCAGCGGCGTCGGCGTCGAGCACGGCCTCGCCGGGCAGCGTCGCGATCGTGACGTCGGCGTGCGCGTGCGAGGGGGCATCGAACGCCGCGGGCCTGACGGTCACGGCGAGCCGCTCGCCGAGCCCGACCAGCGGCTGCACTGCGTCCGGACGCCGGGCGACGACATCGACCGAGGTCGCGCCGAGCTCGGCCAGGGCGACGAGGGCAGACGTCGCGGTGGCGCCCGCACCCACGATCCGTCCGTGCGTGACCGCGGAGATCCCTTCTTCGCGCAGCGCGCCGACCAGACCGCCGATGTCGGTGTTGAACCCGTGCGGGCCGTCCGAGGTCAGCAGCAGCGTGTTCACGGCTCCGGTCGCTTCGGCGCGCGCATCGCGCACGACGGATGCTGCGAACGCGGCCCCCTTGAGGGGGTAGGTGACCGACAGTCCGTGCCACGTCGAGTCCAGCGCGGCCAGAGCGCTGTCGAACGACGCGGCGTCGACCTGCTGCCGCCCGTACGACCAATCGCGGCCGAGCTCTGCGTACGCCGCCGCGTGAAGCTGCGGGGACCGGCTCTGAGACACCGGGTCCCCCCAGACCGCGAGGCGCCGAGGGGCGTTCAGCATCCCGAATCGGGATTGTCGCGGCACCACGAGATCCACTGCTCGACCGCGCGGTTGTGATCGTTCAGGTTCGACGTGAACACCGTTTCACCGGTGTCGAGGTTCACCGTCACGAAGTACAGCCAGTCACCGGGTGCCGGGTTCATGACGGCGTTGATCGCCGCGTCGCCGGGGTTCGAGATCGGCCCCGCCGGAAGCCCCTGGCGCGTGTACGTGTTCCAGGGGTTGTCGTCGGCGAGCGCTTCGGCGCTGGAGCTCGCCGAGCCGGAGTGCATCTCGCCGTAACCGAACTGCGCGGTCGAGTCCATCTGCAGGTAGCCGAACGTCTCTTGATTGTTCGGGTCCATACGGTTGTCGATGACCGTCGCGACCTTCTGCATGTCGTCTTCGAAGCGGGCCTCGCGCTGGATGATCGAGGCGACCGTGAGCACGCGCTGGCGGTCGTCGACGGGGACGCCTGCTCCGTCGAGCGCCTGTACGGTGCGGCCCACGAGGGTGGAGATGACGTCGGTCGCCGTCACGCCGGGGTCGAACTGGTACGTCGCGGGGAAGAGCCAGCCTTCCAGCGACGATGCGCTCACGCCGTAGTCGGCGGGGGTGGCCACGGCGGCCTGGAACTCCTCGAGCGGGATCCCGATGACGTCGGCGAGGATCGGCAGCGACTGCTCGACCGTGAGCCCTTCGCGCAGCTGTGCCATGTTCTCGAGCTTGTTCGCGGGATCGAGGATCGCCTCGAGCGCCGCGGCCGAGGTCATCTGCTGCTGCATCTGGAACACGCCCGGCTGGAAGGGAGGGTTGAGCCCTTCGGCGATCAGGTAGTCGTAGAAGGCCTCCGGCGTCTTCGTGATGCCGGCTTCGTGCAGCTTCGGTGAGATGGAGTAGCCCGTGTCGCCCGAGACGATCGTGAGCAGCGCTTCGCCGTTGGCGAGCCCTGCTTCGTAGTCCTTCGGCTCCTCCCAGCCCATGAACGCGCGGATGCGGTCCTCGTAGGTCGACCAGACGTACCAACCACCTGCCGAGAGCCCGCCGAGGATCGCGACGATGACCCCGAGGGCGACCCAGCCCGCGACGCGCCGGCGGCGCTTGTCCCGAGGACGCGGGTGCGTCCCGATGTCGTCGGTCGTGCTCTCGCCCGAGAAGAGGTCCTCGAGCCCCGGTGACGTCGAACGCGGAGCGCGCGTCGGCGGATCGTCGTCGAGCACCGACGTCGACGCCGCGCTCGCGCGCGCATACGCGGGCGCGCGGACCTCGCTGGCCGATGCCGCCGGGACGGGGTCGCTCGGCTGCCCAGCCGTCGCACGCACGGGCGAGGGCTGCTCGGCGGCACGCGGCGCGGGAAGCGACGGAGCGGGTGCGGCAGGCGTGGGCTCGGCGGGAGCCGGGGCGGCAGGCGTGGGCTCGGCGGGAGCCGGGGCGGGTGCGGCCGGAGTCGGCGCGGACGGCGTGGGCTCGGCGGGAGTCGGCGCGGACGGCGAGGGCGCAGGGCGGTCGGAAGCGGGCGTGGTCCGGACAGGCGTGGACTCGCCCGTGCCAGGCTCGACCGGGTCAGGCGCAGCTCCGGGGTCCTTCGCGGCGGCGGCGCGGAGCGCGGCCTCTCGTGCTTCGCGGCGGCTCATCGGCGGCGCACCCGTCGCGGGATCTGCCGGCGCCGGCGCCGGGGGCGCGGGGCGCTCAGCGCCATCGTCCCGGAGCACGCGGGAATTGGGATCGGGAAGTTTGCCGAAGAGGTCCGCGAAGGGGTCATCGGGTGTGGGATCGGGCATTCAGGCGGGCTCCTGGACGACGGGGGTACCGGCCGGGCGTCCCGTGCTCTTCTCAACGTCGAGAGCCTGCTGCAGAAGGACGACCGCCGCGACCTGATCCACAATGTTACGAGAAGAACGCTGAGAACGCCCGGAATCGCGCAGAGCGGCGTGGGCCGAGACCGTCGAGAGGCGTTCGTCCACGAGGCGCACAGCCCGGTCGGCGGCCGCCGCGACGGCCGCCGCGAACTCTCGCGCGTCGGTCGTCGAGGGCGTGTCCTCGCCCCGCATGTTGAGCGGCAGACCGACGAGCACCTCGACCGCGTCGTACTCCTGCGCGAGGGTGACGATGCGCGCCACGGCGGCATCGTCGCGGGGCACGGTCTCGACGGGCGTTGCGAGCAGCCCGTCCGGATCGCACCGCGCGACGCCCACTCGGGCACGGCCGACGTCGACGCCGAGTCGCACTCCGCGACGGAAGGTCATCAGGCCTCGAGCGCCGTCGTGATGGCAGACAGAGCCGCCGGCAGAGCCGCGGCATCCGCACCGCCGCCCTGCGCGACATCGTCGCGTCCGCCGCCGCCGCCGCCGAGGACGCCGGCTGCGAGCTTGGCGAGCACGCCCGCCTTGCCGCCGGCCGTGCGCGCGGCGTCGTTCGTCGCGACGATGACGACGGGGCGCTCGCCCACCGTCGCGCCGAGCGCGACGACAGCGGGCTCTGAGCCGAGCCGGTCGCGCACCTGCAGGGCGAGGGTGCGGAGGTCATCACCGGATGCCGCCGTGCCGACGGCGTGCGCGACGACTCGGTACGCCCCGACACGGACCGCGTCGTTCGCCAGCGCGGGGGCACGTTCGGCGAGGGCCTTGGCTTCGTACGCCGCGATCTTCTTCTCGGCGGACTTGAGGCTCGCCGTGAGTTCGGCGATTCGCGCGGGAAGCTGCTCGCGGGGCGTCTTGAGCGATGTCGTCAGCTGCGAGACGAGCGCGCGCTCGGCGGCCAGGGACCGGAACGCGTCGAGGCCCACGAGGGCTTCGACCCGGCGGTTGGACGCGCCCACGGAGGATTCGCCCACGACGCTGATGAGTCCGATCTCGGCACTGCGTCCGACGTGGGTGCCGCCGCAGAGCTCACGCGACCAGGGGCCGCCGATGTCGACCATGCGCACGACATCGCCGTACTTCTCGCCGAACAGCGCCTGCGCGCCGAGCGCCTTCGCCTCGTCGAGCGGGAGCACCCGCGTCGTGACGTCGAGGTTGTCGCGCACGGCGTTGTTGGCGATCTCTTCGATCTCGCTCTTCGTCGCGTCAGACAGCGCCTGGCCCCACGAGAAGTCGAACCGCATGTAGCCGGCGCGGTTGAGCGACCCCGACTGCGTCGCGGACGAGCCGAGCGTGTCGCGCAGGGCGGCGTGGATGAGGTGCGTCGCCGAGTGCGCCTGCTGCGCCGAGCGGCGGTTCGCCGCATCGACGATGGTCGTCGCCGGCTGGCCGACGCCCACCTCACCGGTCGTGACCTGCACGGTGTGGCTGACCAGCCCCGCGACCGGGCGCTGCACGTCGAGCACCTCGAGCTCGTAGCCGGGCCCGACGATGATGCCCTTGTCGGCGACCTGACCGCCCGACTCGGCGTAGAGCGCCGTCTCGGCGAGGATGACCTCGGCGATCTGCCCGCTCGGAGCGCGGTCGACCGAGACGCCGTCGACGAGAATGCCGAGCACGGTCGACTCGGTCTCGAGATCGGTGAAGCCCGTGAAGACCGTCTCGCCCTGCGCGCGCAGATCGCGGTACACGCTCGTGTCGGCGAGCTGGCGTTTGCGCGAACGCGCATCCGCCTTGGCACGCGTGCGCTGCTCGAGCATGAGCGCGTCGAACGCGTCGCGGTCGACAGTGAGGCCCGCCTCTTGGGCGACCTCGAGCGTCAGATCGATCGGGAAGCCGTACGTGTCGTGCAGCAGGAACGCCTCGGCACCGGGGATCGTCGTGCCCCCGGCATCCTTCGTCGCGACGAGAGACTCGTCGAGGATCGCCTCGCCCGCGGCGAGGGTGCGCAGGAACGTCGCCTCTTCGGCCAGCGCGTACTGCTCGATGCGCGGATAGTCCGCCTCGACGACGGGATAGGTCGTCTTCATGGCGTCACGCGAGACGGCGAAGAGGTCGCGGAACGTCGGTCCGTCCACGCCCAGCAGGCGCATGGAACGGATGGCGCGGCGCATGAGACGACGCAGGATGTATCCGCGGCCGTCGTTCGAGGGCGTCACGCCGTCGGAGAGCAGCATGAGCGAGGAGCGCACGTGGTCGGCGACGACACGGAACCGCACGTCGTCTTCGTGCACGGCACCGTACTCGCGCCCTGACAGTTCGACGGCCTTGTCGAGCACGGGACGCACCTGGTCGGTCTCGTACATGTTGTCGACGCCCTGCTTGATGAACGCGACGCGTTCGAGCCCCATGCCGGTGTCGATGTTCTTGTTCGGCAGCTCGCCGACGATGTCGAAGACGTACTTGGACTGCACGTTGGTGATCTCGTACTGCATGAAGACGAGATTCCAGATCTCGACGTAGCGGTCGTCGTCGGTCGCGGGTCCGCCGTCGATTCCGTACGCGGGACCGCGATCGAAGAAGATCTCGGAACAGGGGCCCGCTGGTCCGGGCAGACCCGTCGACCAGTAGTTCGTGTCCTTGCCGAGGCGCTGGATGCGCTCTTCGGGCAGGTCGGTCAGCCGCAGCCAGAGGTCGTGTGCCTCGTCGTCTTCTTCGTAGACCGTGACCCAGAGGTCCTTCGGATCGAATCCGAGACCGCCGTCGGCGTCGGGGGTCGTGAGAAGCTCCCACGCGAAGCGGATGGCGCCCTCTTTGAAGTAGTCGCCGAACGACCAGTTGCCGAGCATCTGGAAGAACGTGCCGTGTCGCGGCGTGTGCCCCACCTCTTCGATGTCGAGGGTGCGCAGGCACTTCTGCACGTCGGCGGCGCGCTTGTACGGAGCCGGCACGTCACCGGAGAGGTACGGGATGAACGGCACCATTCCGGCGACCGTGAACAGCAGGGCGGGGTCGTCGGTGACGAGAGAGGCGGACGGCACGATGACGTGGTCCTGCTTCTCGAAATAGTCGAGGAAGCGCTGGGCGATCTCGGCGGTCTTCATGCGTGATGGCTCCTCGGACACGTCGGCGGCCGGGCGACCGCCGACGAATCGTGGTGGGTGGTCAGTCGGAGGACGAACGGGTGGAGTCCGCGACGGCCGATGCGGCGTCGGCGACGAGTCCCGCCATGCGCGACTCCTGCTCGCGGTAGGCATCGCCCATGCGCTCGGTGAACTCCGTGATGCGCGTGTCGACCTCAGCGAGCAGTTCGTGGCCGCGGGGGTCTTTGTTGACGAGGTGCGCGGCGACGAAGCCGCTCACGATGCCGAGCAGAAACCACAGCAGGTTCTTCATGTCACCACTTCCTCGCGAATGCCGCGAGCCGCGGCTTGGTCCATCGTAGGCGGAAACGACGAAGGGCGCCGGGTTTCCCCGACGCCCTTCCTGCGGCACTGACGACGGAACGTCAGCGCGCGTTGACGTCAGCGCGCCGCGTAGTACTCGACGACGAGCTGGACGTCGCAGACGACGGGAACCTCAGCGCGCTTGGGGCGACGCTCGAGACGGGCCTGCAGCTTGTCGAGCTCGACCTGGAGGTACGGCGGGACAGGAGGCAGAACCTCGGCGTGACCACCGGCGGCGGCGACCTGGAACGGCTCGAGCGCCTCGCTCTTCGGCTTGACGTGGATGAGCTGACCCGGCTTCACGCGGAAGGACGGGCGGTCGACGAGCTGGCCGTCGACGAGGATGTGGCGGTGCACGACGAGCTGGCGGGCCTGGGCCATCGTGCGGGCGAAGCCCGCACGAACGACGAGCGCGTCCAGACGCATCTCGAGCTGCTCGACGAGGTTCTCACCCGTCAGGCCGTCCTTGCGGCGAGCCTCTTCGAACTGGATGCGCAGCTGTGCCTCGCGGATGTTGTACTGCTCGCGCAGACGCTGCTTCTCACGCAGGCGGACGGCGTAGTCGCTGTCCTGCTTGCGCTTGGTGCGGCCGTGCTCACCCGGAGCGTACGGACGCTTCTCGAGGTACTTGGCGGCCTTGGGGGTCAGCGCGATGCCGAGAGCGCGCGAGAGGCGGACCTTGCGGCGGTCCTGGGCTTTCGAAGCCATGATTGCCTTCCGAAGACGTGGCCGTGTCTTTCACGGCTCACGGACGTATCTCCCGCTCCTCGCCCTGGCTGTGTGCACGTCGGGGCACACCGGAAGGTCGGTAAAGAGGGTGGGGATGCCCGAAAACTCGGTTTCAAGCCGGTCAAGTCTAACAGCCCTTCGACACGGCGGCTGTGCCGCCTGCTCAGGGACCGGGGATACACGGCGGCTGTGCCGCCTGCTCAGGGACCGCGGATGCACGGCGGCTGTGCCGCCTGCTCAGGGACCGCGGATGCACGGCGGCTGTGCCGCCTGCTCAGGCGGGTCAGTCGCCGTCGAGGATGCGGCGGATCTTCTCGAGACGCGCCTGCACGTCGCGTTCGGTCCCGAGCGCCTTGGGCTCGTAGTAGCGGCGACCGCGCAGCTCATCGGGCAGGTACTGCTGCGCCACGACCCCGATGTCGGCGTCATGGGGATAGCGGTAGCCCTTGCCGTGCCCGAGCCGCTTCGCGCCGGGATAGTGCGCATCGCGCAGGTGCGTCGGGACGCGTCCGAAACCTCCGGAACGCACATCGGCGATCGCCTTGTCGATCGCGAGGTAAGCCGCGTTGGACTTCGCTGTCGTCGCGAGGTACGCCGTCGCCTCGGCGAGCGGGATGCGCCCCTCGGGCATCCCGATGAACTGCACGGCGTCGGCGGCGGCGACAGCGAGCGGCAGTGCGTGCGGGTCGGCCAGGCCGATGTCTTCGGCGGCCGAGATGATGAGGCGCCGGGCGATGAAGCGCGGGTCTTCGCCCGCCTCGATCATGCGCGCGAGGTAATGCAGCGCGGCGTCGACGTCGGAGCCGCGGATCGACTTGATGAAGGCGCTGATGACGTCGTAGTGCTCGTCGCCCTGGCGGTCGTAGCGCAGCAGCGCGCGGTCGACGGCCTGCGCGATGTGGTCGGGCGTGACGGACGGCGCCGTCTCGTCGGCATTCGTCTCGATCGCGAGGGATGCCGCAGCCTCGAGCGTCGTGAGAGCGCGGCGCGCGTCGCCCGACGCGAGTCGCACGATGGCGTCGCGCGCCTCGTCGGGCAGCACGATCGAGTCGTGGAGGCCTCGGGCGTCGGTCGTCGCACGGGTCAGCAGCATCCTCAGGTCGTCGTCGGTGAGAGGGCGCAGCGTCAACAGAAGCGACCGCGACAGCAGCGGCGAGATCACCGAGAACGACGGGTTCTCGGTCGTCGCGGCGATCAGGACGACCCAGCCGTTCTCGACGCCCGGAAGCAGGGCGTCCTGCTGGGCCTTCGTGAATCGATGGATCTCATCGAGGAAGAGGATCGTCGATTGGCCGTAGAGATCGCGCTGCGTGAGCGCATCCTGCATGACCTCGCGGACGTCCTTGACCCCCGCCGTCACGGCCGAGAGCTCGACGAACCGCCGACCCGAAGAACGGGCGATCGCCTGGGCGAGAGTGGTCTTGCCCGTTCCGGGCGGGCCCCAGAGGATCACCGAGGTCGCGGCGCGCGTCGAAGCCTCGGAATCGGCGAGTGTGACCAAGGGCGACCCCGGTGCGAGCAGATGCCCTTGACCGGCGACCTCATCGAGCGAGGTCGGCCGCATCCGCACCGCGAGGGGCGTCTGCCCCTGGAAGAGCGCGGTGGGAGTGGGTGCAGTCACCCGTCCAGGCTAATCGCGTCGGCCGACACCGGGCCCGTTCGATGCAGCCGCCTTTGCCGCGAGCCTGCGTTCTGAATAGGATCGTCCCGGCCCGGGGCTCACCCGGAAAAGGAGGTCCCGTGTCCAGCGTGGGAAAGGACCGTGGTGCGCGTGAGACGCGCGAACGGTCGCGGGTATACCAGGCGCGTCAGGCGTTTCACCAGGGTCAGACGCGTCGCCGCACACGCGACAATCTGATCGCCGGCATCGGCGGCGGACTCGTCATCGTCGCGATCGTCGTCGTTCAGACGCTCTACTTCACCGTCGGACCGGGCACCCCGGTGCCCGAACCCGAGCCGACATCGATCACGACGCCGCCGGCGCTGCCGAGCTCCGTGCCCGATCCCGTGGACTCCGAGAGCCCCGTCCCCGAGCCCGTCGACACCGAGCTCCCCGAGCCCGAGCCGACCTCCACTCCCTGACCCGAGAACACCGCTGTCGAGACGTCGTGCGATGAAGCTCGCGTACTAGGCTTGACGCGTCCATCCCCCACAGGCGGCGAGGCCGCGATGAGGTGCAACCCGTGACTGCCGACGCAGAGCCCACTCCCCCGTCCCCCGAAGACGACACCACGCCGGTCTCCGACGTCGAGGCGACTCCGACCCCCGACGTCGAGGCGACTCCCGTCGCTGACGCCGAGGCCACTCCTGCCTCCGACCCCGAGGCCGCTCCTGCCCCGGACGCGGATGCCGCACCGGTCGCTGACGCCGAGGCCGCTCCTGCGCCGGACGCCGTCGCCGAGACCGCTCCGGTCGCCGGCGCCGGCGCCGACGCCACCGCGGAGCCCGCGGCCGAAATCACCACGCCGGCCCCGTCACCCGTGCCCACGCCGCGCCCTCGCGCCGTGCCGGCGCCGCCGTCCGCGGCAGCCCGCCCCAAGCCCGTTGCCGACTCCTCGTCGTCGCAGGCAGACGACGCGACGCCCGCCTCCGACGGCGAGCCGTGGGGGCGCGTCGACGACGACGGCACCGTCTCGGTGCGAGAAGCCGCGGGATGGCGCGTCGTCGGTCAGTACCCCGACGGCACGCCCGCCGAAGCACTCGCGTACTTCGAGCGCAAGTATTCCGACCTCGCCGGCGAGGTGTCGCTGCTCGAAGCGCGCCACCGTCGTGGCGGCGCATCAGCCTCCGACCTGCGTTCGGCCGCCCGTGCGCTGCTGAGCCGCACCACCGACGCGGCCGCCGTCGGCGATCTCGCCGGCCTCGAGGCGCGCCTCGGCGCGCTCACCGAAGCTCTCTCGGCGGCATCCGCGACCGAAGCCGCCGCTGCGCGCGAGGCGGTCGATGAGGCCGTGCGCGCACGCACGACCCTCGTCGAGCAGGCCGAGACGCTCGCGGCCCGCGACCCCAAGACGGTGCAGTGGAAGCAGGCTTCCGCCGACATGGCCGACCTGTTCGATCAGTGGCAGTCGCAGCAGCAGAACGGCCCGCGTCTGCCGAAGTCGACGGCGCAGCAGCTGTGGAAGCGTTTCCGCGATGCGCGCTCGACGGTCGACAAGCACCGCCGCGAGTTCTATGCCCAGCTGGACGGCGCCCATAAAGAGGTGCGCGAGCGCAAGTCGAAGCTCGTCGAACGCGCCGAGGCCCTCGCGCCGAAGGGTGAGGACGGCATTCCGGCCTACCGCGACCTGCTCGACCAGTGGAAGGGCGCCGGCCGCGCCGGCAAGAAGACCGACGACGCACTGTGGGCGCGGTTCAAGGCGGCCGGAGATGCGCTCTATTCGGCGCGCGTCGAGCGCGAAGCCGCTGACATCGAAGCATCGCGCGAGAAGATCGAGGCGAAGCGCGAACTGCTCGTCGAAGCCAAGACCATCGCCGACGAGCCGGAGCTCGCGAAGGCTCGTGCGGCTCTCACCGGTATCCAGCGGCGCTGGGACGACATCGGTCGTGTGTTCCCCCGCGACGCGGAGCGTGGCCTCGACGACGACCTGCGGAAGATCGAGCAGGCGCTGCGCACCCGCGAAGAGACCGATTGGAAGCGCAACAACCCCGAGACCAAGGCGCGCGCGAACGACATGACGCGCCAGCTCACCGACGCGATCGAGAAGCTCGAGCAAGAGCTCGACGCCGCGAAGGCATCGGGCGACAAGCGTTCGATCGCGCAGGCGAGCGAAGCGCTCGAAGCGCGTCGCGGATGGCTCAAGGCGCTCGGCGGCTAGAGTTCACACCGTCTTCAGATCGGCCCGGTTCTCCACAACCGGTCCGATCTGCGTTCGCGGACGACTCCGCTCGGGCACACTTCCCTCATGAGCACGCCGTTCCTGTACTTCCCCGGCGGACGCCTGTCCGAAGCCGAGCTGTGCGCTGCGCGGCTCGACGGGCATGTCGTGGAGCTGGGCGACGCCTTCGTTCCGGCCGACGCCGTCGAGACCGCGGCTCTGCGGGCGGGCTCGCTGCGCGGCATCCTCGGCGAGAGTCTCGCGGCGACCCACGTGAGCGCGGCGTGGGTGCACGGGGTCACGCTCGACCCACCGGGGCGGCACACCGTGCAACGCGCGATCCGGCGACGGCTGCATGCCGTCCTCGATGTGCGGCTCGTCTATCGCGACACGACGATCGACGTGGACGACCTGCAGCTGCTCGGTGGCGTGTGGGTGACGACGCTCACGCGCACGCTCGCCGATCTGGTTCGGGTCGATGACGAAGATCATGCGGATGCTGCCCGCGCCCTCGCCGTCGCACGGCCCGACATCGTCCGCGATGCCGAGACATGGCTCGTGGAGCACTCGGGGGTGCCGCACAAGAAGGTCGGGCTCCAGCGGTTGCGCGTGCTCGGTCAGGACGATGTGACGCGATAGACGTCATAGACCGCATCGATGCGGCGCACGGCGTTGAGCACGCGATCGAGGTGCACGATGTCGCCCATCTCGAACACGAACTTGCTCAGGGCGAGGCGGTTGTTCGAGGTGGTCACGGTCGCCGACAGGATGTTGACGTGGTGTTCGCTGAGGACGCGCGTGACGTCGCTGAGGAGACCCGCGCGGTCGAGCGCCTCGACCTGGATCTGCACGAGGAAGACGCTCTTGGAGGTCGGAGCCCATTCGACGTCGATCAGGCGCTCGGTGTCCTGCTGGAGCGAGACGACGTTCGTGCAGTCGGTGCGGTGCACAGACACGCCCGTACCCCGCGTGACGAAGCCCATGATGTCGTCCCCCGGCACGGGCGTGCAGCACTTCGCGAGCTTCACCAGGATGTCGGGCGCACCGCGGACGAGGATGCCGGAGTCTCCCCCGCGCGGCGCGCGGGAGCGTCCGAGCTGCGGCAGGTCGATGGGACCGGTCGCCGTGTCGTTGGCATTGATGAGCGCCGTGACCTTCTCGATCACCGATTGCGTCGACACGTGGCCTTCGCCGACGGCCGCATACAGTGCGGAGACGTCTTCGTAGTGCAGCTGCTGGGCGACTTCGGTGAAGGAGTCCTGGCTCATGAGGCGCTGCAGCGGCAGGTTCTGTCGCCGCATCGCGCGCGCGATCGACTCCTTGCCCTGCTCGATCGCCTCTTCGCGCCGCTCCTTCGTGAACCAGCCCCGGATCTTGCTGCGCGCGCGTGTGCTCGTGACGAATCCGAGCCAGTCCTGACTGGGGCCGGCGTCGGGGTTCTTCGACGTGAACGCCTCGACGACATCGCCGCTCTTCAGCGTCGTCTCCAGCGGCACGAGACGCCCGTTCACCTTCGCACCCATCGTGCGGTGACCGATCTCGGTGTGCACGGCATACGCGAAGTCGACGGGTGTGGCGCCGGCCGGCAGTCCGATGACGCGGCCCTTCGGCGTGAAGACGTAGACCTCCTTCGCGCCGATCTCGAACCGCAGCGAGTCCAGGAACTCGCCCGGGTCGGCGGTCTCGGCCTGCCAATCCGAGATGTGCGCGAGCCAGGCCATATCGGTGTCGAGCGACTTCGCGTCGGCCTTGCCGCCGTTCATCCGCTCCTTGTACTTCCAATGCGCCGCGACGCCGAACTCGGCCTGCTGGTGCATCTCGTTGGTGCGGATCTGGATCTCGACCGTTCGTCCGCCGGGGCCGATCACGGTCGTGTGCAGCGATTGGTACAGGTTGAACTTCGGCGTCGCGATGTAGTCCTTGAATCTGCCGGGCAGCGGAGTCCAACGCGCATGGATCGCGCCGAGGACGGCGTAGCAGTCGCGCACGCTGCCGACCAGGACGCGGATGCCGATGAGGTCGTAGATGTCGTCGAACTCGCGACCGCGGACGATCATCTTCTGGTAGACCGAGTACAGCTGCTTGGGGCGTCCCATGACCCGGCCGCGGATGCGCAGGTCGCGCAGATCCGCGTCGACGGCGTCGATCACGTTCTGCACGTACTGCTCGCGCTGGGGCGTGCGCTGTCGCACGAGGCTGTCGATCTCGGCGAAGATCTTGGGGTGCAGGACGGCGAAGGAGAGGTCTTCGAGCTCGGACTTGATCGTCTGGATGCCGAGGCGGTGCGCGAGCGGTGAGTAGATCTCGAGCGTCTCGGTCGCCTTCTTGGCGGCCTTGTGCGTCGGAACGAAGCCCCACGTGCGGGCGTTGTGCAGCCGGTCGGCGAGCTTGATGAGCAGCACCCTGATGTCCTTGGACATCGCGACGATCATCTTCCGGACCGTCTCTGCCTGCGCGCTGTCGCCGTACTTCACCTTGTCGAGCTTCGTCACGCCGTCGACGAGCATCGCGACCTCGTCGCCGAACTCCGCGCTCAGGGTGTCCAGCGCATAGCCGGTGTCTTCGACCGTGTCGTGCAGCAGCGCGGCGGCGATCGCCTTGGGCCCGAGTCCCATGTCGGCGAGGATCTGCGCGACGGCTAGCGGATGGGTGATGTACGGCTCGCCGCTCTGGCGCTTCTGGTCGCGGTGCGCGTCTGCGGCGACGCCGTAGGCCCGCTCGATGATCGAGAGGTCGCCCTTGGGGTGGTGCGTGCGCACCGTCCGCAGCAGCTTCTCGACGTCATCGCGTCGCGCGGCGCGCGAGAAGATGCGCGGAACGAGCCGGCGCAGCGACGACGGGTGGGCAGGAGGGAGTGTCTCCGCCATGCGATAGACCTCCCTCCCCCGAGCCTGCCATCCTAAACCCGCGGAGCGGGTCGAAGGGTCAGGCCGGAGCGCCCGCCAATTCGCGCGCCGCCAGGACGCGCTCGTCGCGCGCCTGGATCGCCGGCTCCTTTTCGCGCATGAACGAGTACAGCGGCGAGGCGACGAAGATCGTCGAGTAGGCCGCGACGATGGTTCCGACGAAGATCGACAGCGAGATGTCGGTGAGGGTCTGAGCGCCGAGCCACAGCGAACCGATGAACAGGATCGCACCGGTGGGCAGGATCGCGACCACCGTCGTGTTGATCGAGCGCACCAGGGTCTGGTTGACGGCGAGGTTGACCGATTCGCCGAATGTTCGACCGGACACTTCCCCGTCTTCGTTCGTATTCTCCTTGATCTTGTCGAACACCACGGCGGTGTCGTACAGCGCATAGGAGAGGATCGTCAGGAAGCCGATGACGGCGGCGGGCGAGATCTCGAACCCGAAGGCGGCGTAGATGCCGACCGTGACGACGAGCACGTCCACGACACCGATGATCGCCGCGACGGACATCTTCCACGTGCGGAAGTACAGCGCGAGGATGATGAAGGTCAGCGCGAGGAAGATCGCGAGTCCCCACAGGGACTGCCGCGTCACATCGGCGCCCCATGTGGGGCCGATGAACGACGCCGTCACTTCGCTCTCGGGCACGCCGAACTCGTCGGCCAGAGCATCGGTGACCGCGCGCGTCTCCGCCTCGGTCATCTGGTCGGTCTGCACGCGCACCGCGGTGTCGCCGATCGTGGTGACCTTGGTCGTCGCTCCGGGTACGACCGAGTGCACCGCGTCGGTGGCCAGAGACTGTTCCGGGCTGGACAGGCCCGACACGGTGAACTGCGATCCACCCGTGAACTCGATCGAGAACTGCACGGGCCGGATGAACGGCACGAGCACGGATCCGATCACGAGGACCGCCGCGATGATGAACCACAGCTTGCGTCGCCCGACGAACGGGAAGGACGTCTTGCCGGTGTAGAGGTCGTTGCCGAGCTGGCTCATGGTGCGCATCAGTCGCCTGCTTCCTTGACGTTCGGGCCGGGTTTCGAGGAGTCGGCGGCGGCGAGTTCTGCGGCTTGTCTGCGTTCTGCGATGGTCTGGCGGCGCACGGCCTCGCTTCGCGACTTGACGGCTCGTCTTCCCGCGGGGGTCGTGCTCGTTGCCGCAACAGGCGCGCGGAACTGCGCGCGTCCGCGGTAGACCGCGCCGAGTGCATTCGGATCCATGCCCGAGAGAGGGTGCCCTTGACCGAAGAACTTCGTGCGCGCCAGCAGCTGCATGACGGGGTGCGTGAAGAGGATGAAGATGAAGACGTCGATGATCGTCGTGAGCCCCAGCGTGAACGCGAAGCCCTTCACGGTCGCGTCCGCCAGGATGTACAGCACGACGGCGGCCAGGATGTTGATCGACTTCGAGATGTAGATCGTGCGCTTCGCGCGCGCCCAGCCGTCCTCGACGGCGCTCGTGATCGACTTGCCGTCTCGCAGCTCATCTCGTATTCGTTCGAAGTAGATGATGAACGAGTCCGCCGTGAAGCCGATCGAGACGATCACACCCGCGACACCGGCCAGCGACAGACGGAAGCCCATGCGCCACGCCAGGATGCAGAGCATGACGTACGTCAGGACACCCATGACCAGCAGGGATGCGATGATCACGGTGCCGAGCGTCCGGTAGACGATGAGCGAGTACAGCGCCACGAGGATGAGGCCGATGAGACCCGTGATGAGACCGATCTCGAGCTGCTGCGTACCGAGCGTCGCCGAGATCGTGTTCGAGCTGACGACCTCGAAGCTCAGCGGCAGTGCACCGTACTTGAGTTGGTCGGCGAGCGTCTTGGACGTCTCCTGCGTGAAGCTGCCCGTGATGCTGGGCTTGCCGTCCATGATGACGCCGTTCATCGACGGCGCCGAGAGGATGTAGCCGTCGAGCACGAACGCGAACTGGTCCAGAGGCGGCTGCGCACCGTAAAGGCGCTGGCTGATCTGACCGAAGGTCTTGGTGCCCTCGCCGTTGAAGACGAGGTTGACGGCCCAGCGGCCGTCGGTCTGCTGCAGGCCGAACGTCGCATCCGAGATCGACGAGCCGTCGAGCTCGACGGGGCCGAGCAGGTACTTCGCCGAGCCTGACGGGTCGCACGTGATGAGCGGCTCGTCCTTGGGCGCGTTGGCCGGGTCGTTGGTCGGATTCGCGCAGTCGTACGCCATGAACTCGGCCTCGAGCTTGGGCGTGATCCAGTTCAGGTCGCTGCCGTTGGTCGGCTCCACCGTCGGCGTCGCACCGAGCGTCGGATCCGGGGTCGGGTACGGCGTCGATTGGCCGTCTTCGCCGACGAACGTGTTGACGGGTGCGCCGGCGACGAGGACGGCGCGCAGCTGAAGCTGGGCGGATGCCTCGATGCGTGCACGCGTCTCGTCGTCGGCCTCGCCCGGGATCTGCACGACGATCTGGTTGCCGGCCTGCGTGCCGACCTCGGCCTCGCCGACGCCGGACGCGTCGACGCGCTGGCGGATGATCGTGACCGCCTGGTTCATCTGCTCTTCGTTGGGCGCAGAGCCGTCAGGCGTCTGCGCCTGCAGGACGATCTGCGTGCCACCTTGAAGGTCGAGCGCCAGGTCAGGGCTCCAGGAGCTCTGACCGTTGCCGTCTTCGTCGGTGAAGACGTATACGCCCAGCGCGTTGATGCCGAACAGGACGGCCGTCGTCACGACAAGCGCGATGAGGGCGCGCCAGGCGTGCCGGACAGGGGTGGATGTCGCCACGGTGATTCGCTTCTCTCGGGGGGATGGCCGCGAAGGACCGGTCAGGCCTCGGGCTTTTTGTCGTCGCTGCCCGGCTGCGACTCGTCGCCGGCCCAACGGGCGCGGTCGTCGCTGATCGAGGAGATGTCTCCGTCGGTGACGGCCGCGTCGTACTCGGCCTCGGACTCCTCAGCTTCGATGAAGTCGTCTTCGGTGACGAAGCCTTCGGTGGGGTTCACGACGCGCAGGATCGCCTGGCTGTGCACCTTGATCTCGACGCCGGGGGCGATCGACACGATCGCGGGCTGGTCGAGGTTCTCACCGTCGTACTCGACGACGGTGCCGTACAGGCCGCCTTGCAGCAGCACCTCGGCGCCGGGGACGGTCTGGCGGGCCTTCTCTGCCTGCTCCGTCTTCTGCTTCTGCATGCGGCGGCGCGAGCTCCAGAACATGAAGACGAGCAGCAGGATGAGCAGGACGATGAGACCGTACTGCTGGAAGAAGAGACCGAATTCCATGGGGCGGGGTGCCTTTCGGGTCAGGCGTGCGCCACGGCGGCGATGCCTTGCAGGGAGGGTATAGGCGAGAGGCCTTCAGTGATTATAGGCCATCGAATCCCAGGACCGCGGAGTCACGCGGTGCGCCGAGGTGTTGATAGGCGGCAGGAGTCGCGATGCGCCCGCGCGGAGTGCGCCCCATGAAGCCGATGCGCACCAGATACGGCTCGACGACGGACTCGATCGTGTCGGGTTCTTCGCCGACGGCGACCGCCAGTGTGCTCAGCCCGACGGGACCCCCTCCGAACCGGTGCACGACGGCGTCGAGGACCGCGCGATCGAGCCGGTCCAGTCCCAAGGCGTCGACGTCGTAGAGCTCGAGCGCCGCGTCTACGGTCGCAGCGTCGGCTGCGGCGCCGTCGCCGTGCACGATCGTGTAGTCGCGCACCCGTCGCAGCAGGCGGTTGGCGATGCGCGGGGTGCCTCGCGAACGGCGCGCGATCTCGGCGCGTGGCCCGGTGGGCAGGACGATGCCGAGCATCGGAGCGGACCTCTCGAGCACACGCTCGAGTTCGTGGGGCTCGTAGAACTCGAGGTGGGCCGTGAAGCCGAACCGGTCGCGCAGCGGATTGGGCAGGAGGCCCGACCGGGTCGTCGCGCCGACGAGCGTGAAGGGGGCGAGATCGAGGGGGATGCTCGTGGCACCGGCGCCTTTGCCGACCATGATGTCGATGCGGAAGTCCTCCATCGCGAGGTACAGCATCTCTTCGGCCGAGCGCGCCATGCGGTGGATCTCATCGATGAAGAGGACTTCGCCGGGCGTGAGGCTCGACAGCAGCGCCGCGAGGTCGCCCGCGTGCTGGATGGCCGGCCCGCTCGACAAGCGCAGGGGTCGCGCACTCTCGTGCGCGACGATCATGGCGAGCGTCGTCTTGCCCAGTCCCGGGGGTCCCGAGAGCAGGATGTGATCGGCGGGCCGCTGCTGCATTCGGGCGGCATCGAGCAGCAGCTGCAGCTGACCGCGCACCTTCTGCTGGCCGACGAACTCGGCCAGCGACGCCGGCCGCAGGGCGCCCTCGATCGCCAGCTCTCCCTCGTCGACCGGTTCGCCGGTGTCTCTCAGCTCATCCACCGACGGGCTCCTTCCGCGCCGGGCCGAGCGCGGACAG
This sequence comes from Microbacterium sp. NPDC055910, assembly GCF_042271185.1. Taxonomy (NCBI): domain Bacteria; kingdom Bacillati; phylum Actinomycetota; class Actinomycetes; order Micrococcales; family Microbacteriaceae; genus Microbacterium; species Microbacterium sp. NPDC055910. The sequence continues at coordinate 106,847 of NZ_JBHJZS010000002.1, read as the reverse complement.
CGTGAGTCTCAGCAGAGCCGGCACCGAAGCACGGTCGGCGTCGTTCGCGCGCTCGGCGACGGTCGTGACCGACTCGGTCGCGATGCGCTCGGACCAGCCCAGCCCGACGAGGGCCTGCACGACCTGAGCGGGGATGCCGGCTGTGGCCGCAGCATCCGTCGTCGGGGTCGTGGCGGCGAGCGCGTCGATCTTGCCGGCCAGCTGCACGACCATGAGCTTCGCCGTCTTCGGGCCGATGCCCGACACGCGCCGGAACGGGGCGTCGTCTTCGGCGGCGACGGCATCGGCGATCTGCGCGACGGTGAGCGTCGAGAGCACCCCGAGCGCGGACTTCGGCCCGACGCCGGTGACACCCAGCAGCAGTCCGAAGACGGCCAGGTCGTCGCGGGTCTCGAACCCGAAGAGCGACAGGGCGTCTTCGCGCACGATGAGCGTCGTGTGCAGCGTGATCTCGGCGCCGACCGGCGTGCTCCGCGCGATCTGAGGCGTCACGGCGACGGCGAGGCCGACTCCGCCGACCTCGACGACGACGGCATCGGTGTCGACGTGCACGGCTGTGCCGCGGAGCGAGGAGATCATGAGGCGAGCCTACGCGGGTATTCGGAGCTATGTTCGACCGACACGCTACCGCCGCGTGAGACGCTCCGCATCGGCCCAGGCGCGCTGCGCGGGCGTGAGCGGTGCCGACGGGGCCGAGGCAGGGCCTCCGCGCCAGGCGTGACAGAGGGCGAGCGCGAGGGCATCGGCGGCGTCTGCGGGCTTGGGCAGCTCGTCGAGCCGCAGGATGCGGGCCACCATCGTCTGCACCTGGCGCTTGTCGGCGCTGCCGTAGCCGGTGATGGCGGCCTTCACTTCGCTCGGGGTGTGCGTCGCGGCGGGAAGGCCTCGCTCCCCCGCCACGAGCAGCGCGATGCCGCTCGCCTGGGCCGTTCCCATCACGGTGTGCAGGTTCTGCTGCGCGAAGACGCGCTCGACCGCGATGACCGCCGGGGAATGCCGATCGACGACGCCGCGGATGCCGGCGGCGATCGCCGCGAGCCGCGTCTCGATCGGGTCGCCCGGCTGGGACCGCACGACCCCGACGTGCACGAGCGTCGCCGATCGGTCGCGCGCGACGTCGACGACACCGATGCCGCACCGCGTGAGGCCCGGGTCGATCCCGAGCACACGCAGCACGCCGCGCGCGGAAGAAGAGGTCACGGCCCCACGCTAAGCGAGCGCGCGACCTGCACCGCCCAGGCGCGCCCGAGCGGCGTCATCCGCCCGATCAGTCGTCGGATTCGAGCTCGGCTTGCACCTCGGGGCTCAGATCGAAGTTGCTGAAGACGTTCTGCACGTCGTCGCTGTCTTCGAGCGCGTCGATCAGCCGGAACACCTTGCGCGCCGTGTCGGCGTCGATCTCGACCTTGAGGTTCGGAACGAACTCGATGTCGGCGGACTCGTAGTCGATGCCCGCGTCCTGCAGCGCCGTGCGCACGGTCACGAGGTCGGTCGGCTCGGTGACGACCTCGAATCCCTGCGGGTGCGGCTCGACCTCTTCGGCTCCCGCCTCGAGCACGGCGAGCATGACGTCGTCTTCGGACGTGCCTTCACCGGACACCACGATGACGCCCTTGCGCGTGAAGTTGTACGCGACGCTGCCGGGGTCGGCCAGGTTGCCGCCGTTGCGGCTCAGCGCCGTGCGCACCTCGGCGGCGGCGCGGTTCTTGTTGTCGGTCAGACACTCGATCATGAGCGCGACGCCGTTGGGCCCGTAGCCCTCGTACATGATCGACAGGTACTCGATGGACTCGCCGCCGATGCCCGCACCGCGCTTGATGGCGCGGTCGATGTTGTCGTTGGGGACGGAGGTCTTCTTCGCCTTCTGCACCGCGTCGTACAGGGTCGGGTTGCCTGCGAGGTCAGCGCCGCCGAGTTTGGCGGCGACCTCGATGTTCTTGATGAGCTTGGCGAACGACTTGGCACGACGCGCGTCGATGACGGCCTTCTTGTGCTTGGTCGTCGCCCACTTGGAGTGGCCGGACATGCAGATGATTCTACGGGTCCCGTTGCCCACGGCCCGAAGGGGGAGGACACTCGAGGCATGGACGACCGGGCGCATGCCCTCGAGGCGGCTCATGACGCGGCATCCCGATTCCTCGACTCGCTCGCTGAGCGGCCCGTGTGGCCGCGCGCGAGTCTCGACGACATGCTCGGTGTATTCGGCGGACCGCTCGCGGACGAGGGGCAGGATGCCGCCGAGCTCGTCGCCGATCTCGCCGAGCGGGCCGACCCCGGACTCGTCGCCATCCCGGGCGGCCGGTTCTTCGGCTTCGTGATCGGTGGGACCCTTCCCGCCGCCCTCGCGACCGACTGGCTCGTCTCGGCGTGGGACCAGAACGCCGGGTCGAGCACGATGACGACCGCGACCGTCGCGCTCGAACGCATCGCGGGCCGCTGGACATGCGAGCTCCTCGGGCTGCCGGCCGATGCGGCCGTCGGCTTCGTCACGGGAGCGCAGATGTCGAACTTCGTCTGCCTCGCCACCGCTCAGCACGCCGTGCTGCGCCGCGCCGGGTGGGACCTGACCCGCCAGGGCCTGCGGGGTGCGCCGCCGGTCCGGCTCGTCGTCGGAGCGCAGCGCCACGGATCGGTCGACCGGGCTGCGCGATTCTGCGGCATCGGCGCCGACGAGCTCGTCGTCGTGCCCGCCGATCACGAGGGGCGGATGCTGCCGAACGGCCTCGCCGCGGCGCTGGCGAGTGGGCGCGGCATCCCCACGATCGTGTGCCTGCAGGCCGGCGAGGTGCATACGGGGGCGTTCGACCCGTTCGCGCAGCTCGTTCCGCTCGCCCGCGCCCACGGGGCGTGGGTGCACATCGACGGCGCGTTCGGTCTGTGGGCCGCCGCCTCTCCCGCCCTGCGATCGCTCACCGAGGGCGTCGACGGCGCGGACTCCTGGACGACCGACGCGCACAAGACACTCAATGTGCCGTACGACTGCGGCATGGCGATCATCCGCGACCCCGCCGACGCGATAGCGATGTTCCGCACGGGCGGCGACTACCTCATGTACACGAGCCTCGACCCTTGGGACGTCAACCCCGAGCTGTCGCGCCGTGCCCGGGGCGTGCCCGCGTGGGCCGCGTTGCGCAGTCTCGGCCGTCGCGGCGTCGCCGAGCTCGTCGAGCGGCTGCACCGCAACGCCGTGCGTCTCGAGGCGGGGCTACGACGGATGCCGCGGGTCACAGTCGTCAACGAGGTGTCGTACACCCAGGTGATGTTCCGCCTCGAGCACGACGACGCGACGCGGCAGCTCGGCGCGGCGATCCTCACCGACGGCACGGCGGCGCTCACCGGCGCGGAGTGGGACGGGCGGGCGACGCTGCGCTGCTCGATGTCGTCGTGGGTGACGACCGACGACGACATCGACCGCACGCTCGAGGCGATCGAACGGCTCATCGAAGCGGTGCCGACCCGGGCGTGATGTCAGCTCGCGCGCACGTGCTCGAGGAAGCGGGCGTGCAAGCGCGTCTCGCCGTTCATCTCGGGGTGGAACGAGGTGCCGAGCAATGCGCCCTGCTCGACGGCGACGACTCCCCCATCGGGCAGCGACGCGAGCACGCGCACGCGATCACCCACGTCGGTCACGAGCGGTGCGCGGATGAACGTCGCATGCACGGGCGGCCCGGCGAATCCGTCGACATCGAGTTCGGTCTCGAACGAGTCGACCTGACTGCCGAAGGCGTTGCGGGCCACCGTGATGTCGAGACCGCCGAGGCTCTGCTGACCGTCGATCGCACCCGTGATGCGGTCGGCGAGCATGATGAGGCCCGCGCACGTGCCGTACACGGGCATGCCGCTCGCGATCGCGTCGCGCAGCGGCTCGTGCAGCCCGAACGCGCGGGCGAGCTTGTCCATGACGCTGGACTCGCCGCCGGGGATCACGAGCCCGCGAACGGCGGCGAGCTCGTCGGGCCGGCGCACGCGCACGACGTCGGCCCCGAGATCCGTCAGGACGCTGACGTGCTCGCGCACGTCACCCTGCAGCGCGAGGACGCCGACCCTCACGCGTGCCCCCGTGGATCGAGTAGGTCGCGCAGCGACCGTATCGAGATCACCAGCCCCGCTCGGCGAGGCGGTGCGGGGCCGGCAGGTCGGTGACGTTGATGCCGACCATGGCCTCGCCCAGGCCGCGCGACACGTCCGCGACGACCTTCGCGTCGTCGAAGAACGTCGTGGCCTTCACGATCGCGGCGGCGCGCTCAGCGGGATTGCCGCTCTTGAAGATGCCCGAACCCACGAAGACGCCGTCCGCGCCGAGCTGCATCATCATGGCGGCATCCGCGGGGGTTGCGACACCACCGGCGACGAACAGCACGACGGGCAGCTGACCCGTCTCGGCGATCTCGGCCACGAGATCGTAGGGCGCCTGCAGCTCCTTCGCCGCGACGTAGAGCTCGTCCTTCGTCATGGAGCGCAGGACATTGATCTCGCCGGAGATGGTGCGGATGTGCTTCGTCGCCTCGGACACGTCGCCGGTTCCGGCCTCGCCCTTCGATCGGATCATCGCGGCACCCTCGTTGATGCGGCGGAGGGCCTCTCCCAGGTTGGTCGCACCGCACACGAACGGCACGTCGAAGCCCCACTTGTCGATGTGGTTGACGTAGTCGGCGGGCGAGAGCACTTCGGACTCGTCGATGTAATCGACGCCGAGCTGCTGCAGCACCTGCGCTTCGACGAAGTGCCCGATGCGGGCCTTGGCCATGACCGGGATCGAGACGGCCGCCTTTATGCCGTCGATCATGTCGGGGTCGCTCATGCGCGACACGCCGCCCTGCGCCCGGATGTCGGCGGGCACGCGCTCGAGGGCCATGACGGCCACGGCGCCGGCGTCCTCGGCGATACGAGCCTGCTCGACGGTGACGACGTCCATGATGACGCCGCCCTTGAGCATGTCGGCGAGTCCGCGCTTGACGCGGTTGGTCCCGGTGGCGGCGGTCGACATCTGGTCCTCCTGGAATGGGCACAGCCAATCCGTTGATTGGCCTATGCCAAAACGTAGCATGATCCACCTCGTAGGATCGAGACGTCGGAAGGAGCGGCATGGACCTCGCCATCAGCGGCGGCACCGCGACCGAGATCGCCGAGAGCGTGCGCGCCCTCGTCGAACGAGGGAGCCTCCGTCCGGGCGATCCGCTCCCCCCGGTGCGCACCCTCGCCGAACGACTCGGCGTGAACCGGAACACCGCTGTCGCCGCCTACCGCCAGCTCACTCAGGCGGGGGCCATCGTGACGCGCGGCCGTGCCGGCACGCGTGTCGCGGGGGGCTCCCCCGTTGCGCAGGAGGGCTTCGCCGCCGACAGTGTGCTGCGCGATGTCGCGACGGGAAACCCCGACCCCGACCTCATCCCCGACGTGTCGTCCGCGCTCGCGCGGGTCACCGGGCGCCCGGTGCTCTACGGTGAGCCCGTCGTCGATCCCGGCCTCGAGACGTGGGCGCGCGGCTGGATGCGTGACGGCCTCGTGCGCGAGGACGACATCCGCATCACGATCACGAGCGGCGCCGCCGACGCCGTGGAACGGCTGCTCGCCCAGGCGCTCACGCGCGACGACGCGGTGGGGCTCGAGGATCCGTGCTTCCTGACGAGCATCCACACGGTGCGCCTGGGCGGCTACCGCCCCGTTCCGATCCCCGTCGACGATGAGGGCATGACGGTCGACGGGCTCCGGGCGGCCCTCGACGACGGTGTGCGGGCCATCGTCTGCACCCCGCGGGCGCAGAACCCGACGGGTGCGAGTCTGTCGGCGCAGCGCGCCGCCCAGCTGCGCGACGTGCTGGCGCGGCATCCGTATGTCCTCGTGATCGAAGACGACCACTTCTCGATGCTGTCGCGGTCGCGGTATCACTCGGTCATCGGCGGGGAGCATCGTCGGTGGGCGCTCATCCGCTCGGTGTCGAAGTTCCTCGGGCCCGATATGTGTCTGGCCGTGACGGCGTCCGACCCGGAGACGGCCGAGCGCCTCGCGATGCGTCTCACACCCGGCACGACATGGGTGAGCCACCTGCTGCAGCGCCTGACGCATGCGCTCGTGAGCGATCCGGACGTCGGTGCGGCGATCGACCGTGCCGGAGCGCATTACGCCGAGCGCAACATCGACTTCGCCCGGCGGCTGGCAGAGCACGGCGTCGTGACAGAACCGGGTGACGGACTCAACCTGTGGGTCGAGCTGCCCGTCGCCGCACGAGTGGTCGTCGAGCAGCTCATGCGTCGGGGCTGGCTCGCCCGCGCGGGCGACGAGTTCGCGCTCGCGTCGACGGGCCCGTCGCGACGGCTGCGCCTCACGGTCCATGATCTCGACGAGACGTCCGCCGACGCTCTCGCGCGAGATGTCGCGGCGGCGATCGAGGCCGTGCGCGTGGGAGCGGGTGCGCGAGAGGTGGCATGATCGTCCCGTGAAGGTGCTCTCGATTCAATCCGCCGTCGCCCACGGTCACGTCGGCAATTCGGCTGCCGTGTTCCCCTTGCAGCGCATCGGCGTCGATGTGCTGCCGGTCTACACGGTCAACTTCTCGAACCACACCGGCTACGGCGCCTGGCGCGGGCCGCTCATCTCGCCCGACGACGTGCGCGATGTCATCACCGGCATCGAGGAGCGCGGCGTGTTCTCGGGGATCGACGCCGTCCTGTCGGGATATCAGGGCAGCGAGGGCATCGCCGACGTCATCATCGACGCCGTCGCACGTGTGAAGGCGGCCAACCCCGCCGCCGTATACGCGTGCGACCCCGTCATGGGCAACGCGAAATCCGGATGCTTCGTGGCACCGGCCATCCCGGTGCTGCTGCGCGAGCGGGTCGTTCCCGTGGCCGACATCATCACGCCCAACCAGTTCGAGCTCGGGTTCCTCACCGAGTCCGAGCCCGACACGATCGAGTCGACCCTCGACGCGGTCGACGCTGCGCGCGCAATGGGGCCGTCGACCGTGCTCGTGACGAGCGTGGAGCGCCCCGACCGCGAACCCGACACGATCGAGATGCTCGTCGCGGACGACTCGGGAGCCTGGATCGTGCAGACGCCGCTGCTCCCCCTGAAGGCGAACGGATCCGGCGACGTGACGGCGGCTCTGTTCACGGCCCACTACCGGCGCGAACAGAACGCTGCCCTCGCGCTCGAGCGCACAGCATCGAGCGTCTTCGACCTGCTCTCCCTCACGCTCGAGGCGCAGGACCGCGAACTGCGGCTCGTCGAAGCCCAGGAGTTCTACGCGCACCCGCGCATGCAGTTCGCGGCACGCCAGGTGCGCTGAGCGGCGCGCCGGCTGCTGCGCCGGCGGTCAGGTGAGCTGGCGGGAGCAGGTGGTTTCTGCCAACGGATCGGCCTGCGTCGGCAGGAACGGCTGTTCTCAGCGGATGCCGCGCGCTCCGCGTCGCGGCGAGCTCAGGCGTCCCACGCCTCGGCGACGGTGCGCCGCACGTCGCCCAGCAGCTGCGGCAGGGCTTTGGTCTGGGCGATGATGGGGAAGAAGTTCGCGTCGGAGCGCCAGCGCGGCACGATGTGCTGATGCAGGTGGCGTTCGACGCCGGCTCCCGCGACGTGTCCCTGGTTCATGCCGAGGTTGAAGCCGTCGCAGCGGGAGACCGAGCGCAGCACCCGCATGCCGCGCTGGGTGAGCGCGCCGATCTCGGCGACCTCTTCGGGCGTCGCCTCGTCGTAGGTCGACACGTGACGGTAGGGACACACGAGAAGGTGCCCCGAGTTGTACGGGAAGAGGTTCAGCAGCACGTAGGCGGTGCGGCCGCGCGCGACGATCAGGCCGTCTTCGTCGGTCTTGTCGGGTGCCGCGCAGAAGGGGCACACTTCGCGCAGCGGCTCGGGTCCGGCGTTGATGTACGCCATGCGGTGCGGCGTCCACAGCCGCTGGAACCCGTCCGGCGTACCCGGCAGCGCCGCGGCGTCGGCGAGTCCGTCCACGCCCTCCGCCGCGCCCCGTGGCTCCGCCCCGGCGGCCCCTGAGCCCGCCGAAGGGTCGCCCCCGGTCCCGGGCTCGCCCCCGGTCCCTGAGCTCGCCGAAGGGTCGATCACGCCAGATCTTCCGCCGTGTTGACCAGGGCGTGCGTGTCGACGGCGTCGCGGATGCGTCGCACGGCGTCGGCGATGGGAACGCCGTTCTCCTGCGATCCGTCGCGGAATCGGAACGACACGGTGCCGGCGGAGCGGTCCTGCTCCCCCGCGATCAGCATGATCGGCACCTTCCCCGTGGTGTGGTTGCGGATCTTCTTCTGCATGCGGTCGTCGCTGCGGTCGAGTTCCGCGCGCACACCCGCGACGGCGAGTGCGGCGATGACATCCTCGAGATAGTCGGCGTAATCCTCGGCGACGGGGATGCCGACCACCTGCACGGGTGCGAGCCACACGGGGAAAGCTCCCGCGTAGTGCTCGAGCAGGATCGCGAAGAAGCGCTCGATCGATCCGAAGAGCGCACGGTGGATCATGATCGGACGCTTCTTCTGGCCGTCGCGGTCGGTGTACTCGAGCTCGAAGCGCTCGGGCAGGTTCGGGTCGACCTGCACGGTCGACAGCTGCCAGGTGCGGCCGATGGCGTCCTTCGTCTTGAGGTCGATCTTGGGGCCGTAGAAGGCGGCTTCGCCGGGAACCTCGGTCAGCTTCAGTCCGCTGGCGAGGGCGACGTTGCGCAGGGCGTTCGTCGAGTACTCCCAGAACTCGTCGGTGCCGATCCACTTCTCCTTCTCGTCGTCGCGCATCGACAGTTCGAGCTCGAAGTCGTCGAGACCGAAATCGCGCAGCATCGTGATGACGAACTCGAGGACGCGGGTCGTCTCGGCTTCCAGCTGCTCCGGCGTCACGAAGAGGTGGGAGTCGTCCTGCGTGAAGCCGCGCACCCGCGTGAGACCGTGCAGGGCTCCCGAGAGCTCGTTGCGGTAGACGGTGCCGTTCTCGGCGAGCCGCATCGGCAGGTCGCGGTAGCTGCGCGCACGCTCCTTGAAGATCAGGATGTGCATGGGGCAGTTCATCGGCTTCAGGTAGTAGTCGACCCCTGCTTTGGTGATCTCGCCCGCGGCATCCCGTTCCTCGTCGAGGTGGATGGGCGGGAACATGCCCTCGCGGTAGGTGACGAGGTGGTTGGACTGCAGGAACAGGTCCTGCTTCGAGATGTGCGGCGTGTAGACGTAGGTGTAACCGCCCTCGATGTGCCGGCGGCGAGCGTGCTGCTCCATCTCGCCGCGCACGATCCCACCCCGCGGGTGCCACACCGACAGGCCCGATCCGATCTCATCCGGGAACGAGAACAGGTCGAGTTCCCTGCCGAGGCGGCGGTGGTCGCGTTTGGCGGCCTCTTCGAGGCGGTGCTGGTAGGCGCGCAGTTCGTCCTTGGTGGGCCACGCGGTGCCGTAGATGCGCTGCAGCTGCGGGTTCTTCTCGCTCCCCCGCCAGTACGCCGCCGCGATGCGGGTGAGGTCCCAGCCGTTGCCGATCATGCGGGTGCTCGGCAGGTGCGGCCCGCGGCAGAGGTCCTTCCATGCGACCTCACCGTCGCGGGTGACGTTGTCGTAGATCGTCATTTCGCCCGCGCCGACCTCGACCGAGGCGCCCTCGACCGCACCGGCTCCGGAGCCGGTCGAAGGACTGCCCTTGAGGCCGATCAGTTCGAGTTTGAACGGTTCGTCGGCGAGTTCGGCGCGCGCTTCGTCATCGGTGACGACGCGGCGGACGAACCGCTGGCCCTCGCGCACGATGCGCTGCATCTCTTTGCTGATCGCCTTGACGTCTTCGGGCGTGAACGGCTCGTCGACGCCGAAGTCGTAGTAGAACCCGTCGGTGATGGGCGGACCGATGCCCAGGTTGGCCTGCGGGTGAAGGCGCTGCACCGCTTGTGCGAGCACGTGGGCCGTCGAGTGGCGCAGGATCGCGAGGCCGTCGGGGCTGTCGATCGTGACGGGCTCGACCTCGTCACTGTCGTGCACGACAGTGGCGAGGTCTTTCAGCTCGCCGTTGACGCGAAGCGCGACGACGGAACGGTCGGGGAACAGGGCGAAACCGTCGGCGGGATAGACCACGTCGGACGGTGCGGCAGCGTCAGTCACAGAAACTCCAGAAGAGGGCGTGCGTAAAGGCTACCGGGCTGCGCGAAGTGATTCCGCGCAGCCCGGCAGATGAGCCGCTGTGATCAGTTGCAGAGATCGCTCATCGCCTGGCCGGCGGCCGCGACATCCCGGGAGACGCTCTGCAGCTCGGTGACCCTGTCGGCGATCGCCGTGAGGTCTCCGTCGGGGGCGCCGTCGAAGATGCGGGCGAAGTCGCCCACCTTGTTCGCGAGCGCATTCAGGGTTCGCCTGACATCGGCATTGCCGAGCGATTCGGCGGTCTCGGCGAGGTTCGTATGCAGCGCGCCGAGCTGCTCGGCGACGACCGAGAAGTTGCCCTCCGTGACATCGGTGGTGATATCGGACAGATCGGATTGCGCGGCCGAGACGGATGCGGATGCCTGCGAGCAGGCATCCGCGACCGACTGGTCGTCCGGCCCTCCCGGGACGCCTGAGCAGCCCGCGACGGCGACGAGTCCGAGTGCCACCGCTGCGGCGGCGGCGGACCGCTTCGTGATGGTCCGGAAAATGGCTACCCCCTGTGCCGCCGCTTGGGGCCGGCGGGCTCGGTGTCGTGACGGCGGCCGTTGGCGCAGCCGCTGTGAGAGCCTAACCGGTCGGGCGCCGGACGCGGGACGCGGGGTGGGTCAGTGGATGAACACGTCACCGCTCGCGCGGACGGTGATGTCGCTGATGTTCACGCCCCACGGCTGGTTGATGACGTAGACGACGTTCTCGGCGAGTTCTTCCGGAGTGATGGCCCAGTATTCGATGCTGTCGGAGTCAGTCTTGTCCGCAGGAAGCTCGCCCTTCATGAACTTCTCGGTGCTCTCGAAGTAGTCGGCCGCATTCTGTCCCGCAAGCCCGGAGATCGCGGTGTCGTTGACGACGGCGCTGGCGAGGTTGGTGCCGGGAACGCCGGTCGGCTTGAGCGTCGTGACCTTGATCTTGCCGTGTGCTTCGATGCGCAGCGAGTCGGAGATGATCTTCACTGCTGCCTTGGTCGCGCTGTACACACCTGATCCGGGCATACCGGCGTTGCCGTAGATCGAGGAGATGTTGACGACCTGTCCGCGGCCCTGCTCGATCATCTGGTCGTAGACGGCGGCGATGCCGTTGACGACACCCTTGATGTTGATGTCGATCGACTTGTCCCAGGCCCTCCACGCAGCCTTGTGGTCGGACCAGAACGCGAGAGGCATGATGCCGGCGTTGTTGAGCATGACATCGATGCGGCCGAACTTCTCGACGGCGAACGCGGCGACGGCATCCATCTGATCCTTGTCGGTCACGTCGGCGACTTTGTACTCTGCGCTCTGGCCTTTGGCGCGAATCTCGTCGACGACCTCCTTCAGGCTGTCCTCATTGATGTCGGATGCCACGACGTGTGCACCGAGCTCTGCAGTCATGCCGGCCACGAGCTTGCCGAAGCCGCTCCCTGCCCCGGTGATGATGATGACGCGACCGTCAACGTGATTGGTCATGATGTAGACCTCCATGTGTCTCAGCGAAAATGCGTATGCATGTGAATACACTGGTGGAGGTGGAACTATTCCCGCCCCGAAAGCGGGCAAGGTCGCAAGAACCAGAAAAACCCCTGATAAATCAGGGGTTTTATCGTGGTGCGCGATACTGGGATCGAACCAGTGACCTCTTCCGTGTCAGGGAAGCGCGCTACCGCTGCGCCAATCGCGCCCGTTTGGGCTATTAAGTTATGCAGGCGAGGTGGCGACGGGATTCGAACCCGTGTAAACGGCTTTGCAGGCCGGTGCCTAGCCGCTCGGCCACGCCACCGTGTGGTTTGACCCCACGTGCCGTGGTTCCCCGGAAGGAACCCCTGCACTCGAGCGGATGACGAGACTCGAACTCGCGACCCCAACCTTGGCAAGGTTGTGCGCTACCAACTGCGCTACATCCGCGTTTCCGGGCTGCCCCGGGCACTTGAGCAACTTTAGCCGAAGAATTCGGACTCGCCAAACCAGTGACATGCCGAGCGTGTCGCGCCCGAGTGTTCGCTCGCGCCCCCGGCATCCGGTAACATCGAGTCTCGGTCCCGAGTGGGCCATGGGCGATTGGCGCAGTTGGTAGCGCGCTTCCTTCACACGGAAGAGGTCATCAGTTCGAGTCTGGTATCGCCCACCGAAGTACTCGCGAAACCCCCGGAATCCCGGGGGTTTCGCGATTTCACCTCATGACAGGCGCAAGGACGGCCAGTCATCGACGTCACGGAGCAGCTGCCGGTCGTGGCTCGACAGAACCACCGCGGCCCGGGTCGTGCCGAGGGCATCGGTGAGCTCGTCGACGAGCGCGATCGAGAGGTGGTTGGTCGGTTCGTCCAGAAGCAGCACGTGCGGTTTCGCCGCGAGCACCAGCGCCAGGTCGAGGCGGCGCTGCTGCCCCATCGAGAGCTCGCCGACCCGTTTGCTCGATTCTCGAGGGCGCAGGAGCCCGAGCTCGGACAGGCCGACCGCCGCCGTCGGCTGGACGGCGCCGGTGGCGATGAGTGCTTCCACGCGGGCGGCATAGACGTCGCTCACGCGTCGCTGCATGGGCAGGGCAGATTCCTGACGGAGGAACCCGAGACGGACGTTCTGCGGTCGGCGTACTGAACCCGTGTCCGGATCCAGCTCTCCCGCGACGACGCTCAGCAGCGTCGACTTGCCGACGCCGTTCGGTCCGGTCACGACGAGCCGGCTCCGGTGCGAGAGGGAGAACGACACCGGATGCGGCAACCGTCCCACGACACTCACGTCGTCGACGGAAAGGAGCGTCGCCCCCGTACGCGTCGACAAATCCGGGAAACGGAAGCGCTGCGGGGGTTCGGGCACCGTGACCGCGTGGGCATCGAGCTGCTCCCGGCGACGGTGCACGCTCTGCACGAGGCCGCCCGCCCTGGTCGCGCGGCCGTGCTTGTTCGTGCCCTTCTCGGGGCGCCACCCCGAGACGAGCCGGTTCTGCGCCGCGCTGAGGCTGTCCTGCAGCCGCGCGAGCTCCCCCTGCTGACGGTCATAATCCTGTTGCCACCGTTCCCGTTCGGCTTCCCGGCTCTCCCGGTAGCCCGCGTACCCGTTGCGGTACACGCGCACGCGATCATCGGGCGTCGGATCGAGATCGACGATCGTCTCCGCCACGTCGGACAACAACGCCCGATCATGCGTGACGACGACGACGCCGCCCTTGCGGTCGCGCAGCTGCGCGGTCAGAAAGTCGAGGCTGCCGCGGTCAAGGTGGTTGGTGGGTTCGTCGAGCAGCAGGAAGTCGTCGTCGGCCCCCAACAGGCAGGCCAACCGGACGCGATACCGCTGTCCCACCGACAGATCGGCGAGGCGACGGTCGGGATCGGTCTCGGCATCGAGGGCTTCCAACGCGATGTGCACGCGCCGTTCCGCGTTCCAGGCGTCGAGGGTCTCTGCGTGTTCCAGCGCCGCGGCATACCTGTCTGCACCTCCGGCGTCGCCGGTCGACAGCGCAAGCGCGGCTGCGTCGAGCGTGGCAAGTGTCGCCAGGGGCACTGCGATCGTGTCGGCCACCGCCTGCCCGACGGTTCGACCGTCATCGGCGGGCAGTTCCTGTTCCGCGATGCTGAGGGTTCCGATTCGCTGCACCGTGCCGGCGTCGGGCTCGAGCGACCCTTCCAAGACATGAAGCAACGTCGACTTTCCGCGCCCGTTCTCGCCCACGATCGCGATCCGCGACGTGGGCGTGACGGTGAGGTCGACGTGGTTGAGGACGGGTGTCGTCCCGCGCATGACCGAGACGTCAGACGCGATGAGCTGCGCGTTATGGCGCGCGGGTTGAGGGTTCGTGGGCGTGAGCATTCGCTTCCTTCGAGGCGGCGCACCTCAACGGAGCCCGCGAGGGCCGGAGGCACACAGATGACGGCGACCCCGTGCGGGGTCAGGAATGAGCGGCCGTCGCGAACTCGGATGACTCAACGAGCACGACGCGCCTACTCAGCCGTCACAGGAAGTACAAATGCACCGGACGATTCTAACCGGAAACACGACGGTGGAGCTCAGCCCCCACCCTCCAACCGTCGAGCGCTCGCGCGATCCATCTGCTGCACGCGATCGAGATGATCGAGATGCGGCCATTCGGCGACCTGACCCGTCTCCCTGTCGACCACGATCCACGCGCCGCCGACCCCGATGAGTCCGCGAGCCTCCTCATCGCGCACACGCTGCGGCGTCACGAGACACACGCCGTCGTCCTGCATGCCCTCGCCCGCGAAAGGCTCGCCGTAGTGCGCAGCAGCGATCTCTCGCGCGTCATCGAACGTCAGCATCGGCTCTTCCCCTCACTCGGCGAACGACAGGTCCGTGTCCCCCAGCTGTCGAGCTATACGGCACCGGGCTCTCACCAGCCGTCGATGTGGAGTACGTCGTCGAGCGGCGCGCGGTGCGCGGGTCGGAAGTCCGTTCCCACGGTGTAGGCGACGGGCAGGAGCACGCCCTGGTGAACCGTCGGGGGGATGCCGAGGAGCTGCGCGATCTCGCGCTCGTACGCGAGGTGCAGGGTCGTCCAGGCGCTGCCGAGACCGCGCGCCCGTAGCGCGAGCTGCACACTCCATGCGGCGGGGAGCAGCGACCCCCACAGACCGGCCTGACTTCCGGGGTCGAACTCCTCGGCGCCCGTGAAGATCGCGCCGATCAGGAGGACCGGGACCTCGGCCATGTGCTCGGCGAGGTAGTCAGCGCTCGACGAGACCCGCTGCTGCACCGCTTCGCGCGTCGGGTCGGCGTAGGTTCGGGCACCGGACGCGCGATATCGGGCGAACGATCGCGCGTACAGCCCGGCGATCGCCGCGCGCTTCTCGGGGTCGGTGACGACGATCCAGTGCCATGTCTGGGCGTTGCTTCCCGTCGGCGCCTGGAGCGCGACCTCGAGCGCTTCTCGGATGACATCGAGCGGCACGGAGCGTTCGAGATCCAGCCGCCGCCGCACGGAGCGGGTAGTGGTCAGCAGCTCGTCGGGGCTCAGGGGAAGGACGTCGCTCATGGCCCGACGATATCGGGCGTTCGCGCGATCGGCGGCAGTGTTCGCCGCCCCTAGGCTCGGGGCATGGGTAGGTTTCTGGCTGCAGCGCTCGGCGTCGTCGTGATGGCGGCTCTCGTGGGGTGCACGCCGGAGTCGTCGGCCACGCCGACGCCGACGCCGACGGCCGCCGTCACCTTCGCCTCTGTCGTGGATGGAGACACGATCGAGACGAGCGAGGGCAGGGTTCGGCTGATCGGCATCGATGCGCCTGAGAGCGGTGCCTGCGGGTACCAGGAAGCCTCCGCGCTCGTCTCGTCGCTCCTCACAGCGGGTGATCCCGTCGATCTTGGTCTTCCCGATGGTCAGAACGACACCGACCAGCATGGGCGGCTCATCCGATACGTCGACACGGCCGCGAGCGTCGACGTGGGGCTCTCGTTGGTTGAGGCGGGTCTCGCCGTCGCCCGCTACGACTCGACCGACGGGTACCCCGCGCACCCCCGCGAGTCCGCCTATCGTGCCGCGCAGACGGCGACGTCGGGCGCGGACGGATCCGTGGTGACGGTCGATTGCAAGGCCGCGGCAGACGCCGCGGAGCAAGAGCGGATCGCTGCTGAGCAGCGCGCCGCAGAGGATGCCGCGACACCTGTGGTCGATGAGTGGTGGCGGCAGTACCGGTCCTGCTCACAACTGAAGAAGAACGCCAACGGTCATCCGGTCGGCCCGTTCAACGTCGACAACCCGGACGAGGCTGCGCTGTACGACTGGTTCCAGAACGGCACCGGACATCGTGGGGATGGCGACGGCGACGGGCTCGCCTGCGAGTGACCGTCACCACGGGCGACCGAAATCTCTTGCCCGCTGCCGGCCACCGGCCCAGTAGATTCAGTTCATGGGCTCCGAGCACAACCCGTTGATCCCCGCGTGGTACGACATCGCCTGGTCGGCGACCGTCGCCGCGGTGATCATCTTCACCATCGTCGGGCTGGTCCTCCTGGCCCGCGCCGCCTCGCGCCTCTCGACGACTCAAGCGGTCGTCTGGACAGCGGTGATCCTGTTCGTCCCGGTTCTGGGGTCGCTCAGCTGGATCGCAGTGGGCCGACGCGCGCTCGTCGCGGACCGGAGATGAGCCTCGGGGCGGTCGGGCGACGGGCAGCTGACGCGCTCGGGCTCACCGCCGCGGCCACCGACCTGGTGCTGCCGCCCACGGGGGCGCCGTCGTGGCCCTCGTCGCTTCCGATCGCCGCGCTCGCCGTCGACAGTGTCGCGTTGGCGTCGCTCGCGCTGAACCTCGCTCTGGCGGCGCGATCCGGTCGGGACGCGGCGCCCGTGCAGGTGGAGCGCGTCCGCGTCGCCGCTTCTTTCGGGAGCGACCGGCTTCTCCGGATCAACGGGCAGGCGCCGTCGGTATGGTCACCGTTGTCCGGCTTCTGGATGGTCGAGGACGGGTGGGTGCGGACCCACGCGAACTACCCTCACCACGAGCGGGCGCTGCGCAGCCTGCTGGGCGCGACCGCAGACGCGAGCACGGCAGAGGTCTCGGCCGCGCTCCTCAGCTGGACCGCCATCGAGCTCGAAGACCGCGCGGCCCAGTGCGGCGCCGTCGTCGGCGCCGCACGGACGCCGCAGGCCTGGGCGCAGCATCCGCAAGGACTGACGGTGCGCACCTCGCCCCTCATCGAGCGGCGCCGCACAGAGGGTGCACGGCCCCGCGAGTGGGGGCCGGGTGATGCGCCGCTGGCAGGGGTTCGGATCCTCGACATCACGCGGGTTCTCGCGGGACCGGTGGCCAGCCGAGATCTGGCATTCGCCGGCGCCGATGTGCTGCGAGTGGACCCGCCCGCGCTCGCGGAGGCCGGATGGACGTATCTCGACACCGGTCAGGACAAGCGCTCGACGCTCCTCGACCTCGGCGATTCCCGAGATCGCGCGACGTTCGACGCGCTCCTGTCCCGCGCTGACGTGGTGCTCACCGGGTACCGCCCCGAGGCGCTGAGCCGGTTCGGCATCGACGCCGACACCCTGGCGCAGCGGCATCCGGGACTTGTGACCGCATCCGTGTCGGCCTGGGGATCCAGAGGCCCGTGGGCGCTGCGACGAGGCTTCGACAGCATCGTGCAGGCCGTGAGCGGCATATCCATCGCCGAGAGCGCAGACGGCGTCACGCCGGGGGTGCTGCCCGTGCAGGCCTTGGACCACGCCACCGGTCATCTCCTGGCCGCGGCGATCGTGCTCGCCCTCATCGAACAGCGTCGCTGGGGCGGGTCGCCCGACGTGCGGATCTCGATCGCAGGAACCGGGCAGGCACTGCTCGAATCCACCGACTCCGTTCTCACCGTGGCCGACATGCCCGTGCTGCCCGTCGTGAAGCGGGACCTCATCGAACCGCGGCCGATCTCGCTGACCTACGCGCCCCCGACGCTCGCGTTCTCGGGTGCGGCGTCGGACTACGGGCGCGTGGGAGGAACCTGGGGCAGCGACCCCGCGGAGTGGATCACCTGAACGTCCCCGGCGGCGCGTCCACCGCCTCGCGTCAGTCCCCGACGCTCCAGCCGTAGCGGTGCTGCAGTGCCTGCGCGATGCGGGCGAATCGGTCCAGATCGAGAGCGGATGCCTCGCGGCGCATGCCCGTCGTGTGCACGCTGTACAACTGGTCGATGTCGACCCAGGACGGGCGTCCCTTCGAGTCCCACGGGCCCGAGCCGATCGGCAGGTAGTCGCGGTCGCCGTCACGAGCCTTGCTCGTCAGACGCACGGCATAGACGCGCTCGGCATTCTGGCGGCCGATGACCAGCACGGGGCGGTCCTTGCCGCGACCGTCGTTCTCGGCGTACGGCACCCACGTCCAGACGATCTCGCCGGCGTCGGGGTCGCCGTCCATCTCGGGCGCATACGTGATGCGCAGCTTCGAAGCCGGAGGCGGCACGATCTCGATCGTTGCGGTCGAACCGCCGTGGCCCCGCGACTGCGTGCCCCTCGACGACGAAGACCCCGACGCGGCGACGCGTGTCGGGGTCTTCGTCGAGGTGACCGTGCGCAGAAGTCGCGACAGGGTGCCGAGGATGCCGGAGCGCGGTGCCATCCGCCCACCCTACTTCTGCGTGTGCGTCACACCCGCTCTTCGAGCAGGTAGCCCTCCTCACCGTGCACGACCGTGTCGACACCGGCGATCTCGTCTTCGTCCTTCACTCGGAAGCCGATCGTCTTCTCGATCGCGAAGCCCAGCACGAAGGCGACGACGAGCGAGTACAGCAGCACGCCGACGACGGCGATGACCTGCACGATCAGCTGCTCGAACCCTCCTCCGACGAGCAGGCCCGTCTCCGTCGCGAAGAAGCCGAGGAACACCGTGCCGAGAAGTCCGCCGGCGAGGTGGATGCCGACGACGTCGAGCGAGTCGTCGAAGCCGAGGCGGAACTTGAGCTCGATCGCGAAGGCGCACACGACACCGGTGATCGCGCCGAGCAGCAGCGCCCAGCCGGGCGTCAGGTTCGCGCAGGCCGGAGTGATCGCGACGAGTCCAGCGACGGCACCCGACGCGGCGCCGACCGAGGTGGGCTTGCCGTCCTTGAGCTTCTCGACGACGATCCAGCCGATGACCGATGCCGCCGTCGCACCGAGCGTGTTGATCGCGATGAGCCCGACGCCGCCCATGTCCTCGGACATCCACTCGGCACCGGCGTTGAAGCCGAACCAGCCGAACCACAGCAGCGCGGCGCCCAGCAGCGTGAGCGGAACGTTGTGGGGCTTGAGGATTCCCTTCTGGAACCCGATCCGCTTGCCGAGCACGAGCGCCAAGGCCAGCGCCGCGGCGCCCGCGTTGATGTGCACCGCCGTGCCGCCGGCGTAGTCGATCACGGCGATGCCGCTGTCTTCACCGAAGAGCGTCGTGCCGAGCTCGTACACCCAGCCGCCACCCCACACCCACGCCGCGACGGGAAAGTACACGAGCGTTGCGAACAGGCCCGCGAAGATCATCCACGATCCGAACTTGGCCCGGTCGGCGATCGCACCCGAGATGAGCGCGACCGTGATGATGGCGAATGTCGCGCTGTACGCGACGCCCAGCAGGCCCACGTTCGCGTCCTCCCCCGACGCGAGCCCCGACAGCGCGAAATCGCTGAACGGGTTGCCCGCGAACGCGGTGGGCGAGTCGACGGCGCTCATGTTGAACCCGAACAGGATCCACAGCACGCCCACGAGGCCGATGGCGCCGAAGCTCATCATCATCATGCTGACGACGCTCTTGGCTTTGACGAGTCCCCCGTAGAAGAACGCCACTCCCGGCGTCATGAGAAGGACGAAGGCGGTCGCTGTGACCGCCCACGCGATGTTGCCGGGTGCATCCATGGTGTTACCTCGCATCGATCGGGTGACGAAGAGGCGAGGCGATCGCGACGTCGAGATCGCCTCGCACTGACGTCAGTGTGACCAGTGCGCGTTTCGGGCGACGTGCGTCGCGCGTTTCGGGCTGGTTACACCGTCGGTGCGGGTGTGAACATCACGTTTCGCGTCAGGCGAGCGTCGAGGCGACGAGGCGCGAGATCGCCCGCAGGTACTTCTTGCGGTAGCCGCCCGCGAGCATCTCGTCGGGAAAGACGAGGTCGAGCGACACGCCCGTCGCCCTGATCGGCAGCTGCGCGTCATATACGCGGTCGATGAAGGCGACGAAGCGCAGCGCCGAGGACTGGTCGGTGAACGGCGCGACATCGCGCAGCCCGATCACCGAGACGCCGTCGATGAGGCGGATGTAGCGAGACGGATGCACGCGAGCCAGGTGCGAGACGAGCTCATCGAAGCCGTCGTCGGCGGCGACACTCTGCGTCGCGGCATCCGCGATCGCCGCGGTGTACTGCGCCTCATCCAGTACAGCGGCATGCCCGTCGAGCGCGCGGTGGCGGTAGTCGACGCCGTCGATCCGCAGCGTGTCGAAGCTCGATGCCATCGCGTGGATCTCGCGCAGGAAGTCCTGCGCCGCGAAGCGCCCCTCGCCGAGCGCGTTGGGGGGCGTGTTCGAGGTGGCCGCGAGACGCGTGCCCGAGGACACGAGCTCGCCGAGCAGACGCGTCATGACCATCGTGTCGCCCGGATCGTCGAGCTCGAACTCGTCGATGCACAGCAGATCGGCGCCGCGGAAGAGCTCGACGGTGTTCTGGTAGCCGATCGCGCCGACCAGCGCCGTGTACTCGATGAAGGACCCGAAGTACTTGCGGCGGGCCGGGAGAGCGTGGAAGACGGATGCCAGCAGGTGGGTCTTGCCGACACCGAAGCCGCCGTCGAGGTAGACGCCCGGCTTGAGCGCGGGCGCCCGCTTCGCGCGGCGGAACAGGCCGCCCTTCGCCGCGGGGGCGCCGACGCCCGAGAACGACATGAGACGCTCCTTGGCCTCCTGCTGCGAGGGGTAGGCGGCATCCGTGCGATACGTCTCGAAGGTCGCGTCGGCGAACTGAGGTGGCGGCACGAGCGCCGCGACCATCTCGGCGCCGGTCAGCTGCGGCGAACGTTCGGTGAGGCGGACGATCCCGGTGGCGGGCGCGGTCATGCGGGTCCTCGTGGGAGTGTGACGGACGGATGCGCTCCCTCGCCCGGGAATCTATAGGGTCGAAGGGCGGTTCAACCCTACGCCGTCCCTTCCGCGATCCCCGACCCGAGGAGACTCCGTGGCCGTCGAATTCGACACGTCATCCCCCAAGTTCGCCGAGTACGCCGAGCCCGGACGGCTGGTGAGCGGCGATTGGCTCGAGGAGCGCCTGGGCCGTCCCGGGCTCGTCGTCGTCGAATCCGACGAAGACGTGCTGCTCTATGAGACGGGCCACATCCCGGGTGCCGTCAAGATCGATTGGCACACCGAGCTCAACGACCCGGTCGTGCGCGACTACGTCGACGGGGCGGGCTTCGCCGAACTGCTCAGCCGCAAGGGGATCTCGCGCGATGACACCGTGGTCATCTACGGCGACAAGAGCAACTGGTGGGCCGCGTACACGCTGTGGGTCTTCTCGCTCTTCGGACACGAGGATGTGCGACTGCTCGACGGCGGGCGCGACCGCTGGATCGCCGAGGGCCGCCCGCTCACGACCGACGCGCCCGCGCCCGCGGTCACCGACTACCCCGTCGTTATGCGCGACGACACCGCGCTTCGCGCATACAAGGACGACGTCCTGGCGCACTTCGGCTACCCCCTCATCGACGTGCGCTCCCCCGAGGAATACGACGGCACGCGCACGACGGCGCCCGCCTACCCCGAAGAGGGGGCCCTCCGCGCCGGCCACATCCCATCGGCGCAGAGCGTGCCGTGGGGCCGCGCCGTCGCCGAGGATGGCGGCTTCCGCTCGCGCGCCGAACTCGACGCGATCTACCGGGGCGAGGCAGGCCTCACCGACGACGAGCCGATCGTGGCGTACTGCCGGATCGGCGAACGCTCGAGCCACACGTGGTTCGTGCTCAAGCATCTGCTGGGCTTCGACGACGTGCGCAACTACGACGGGTCGTGGACCGAGTGGGGCAGCGCCGTGCGCGTGCCGATCGTGACCGGCGCCGAGCCGGGTGAGGCTCCCGTCCGACGATGAGCGACGCGATGCTGCCCGCCGCCCTCGCCGAGATCCGCGACGAGTTCCTCGAGCTGCCCGAAGCCGACCGGCTGCAGCTGCTGCTGGAGTTCTCGCACGAGCTGCCCGCCGTGCCTGCGAAGTACGAAGGCCACCCCGAGCTGCAGGAGCGCGTCGCGGAGTGCCAGTCCCCCGTGTACATCGTCGTCGACGTCGACGAGGACGACATCGTCGCGATGCATGCGACGGCGCCCCCCGAGGCTCCCACGACGCGCGGCTTCGCGAGCATCCTGGCGCAGGGCATCACGGGTCTGAGCGCCGACGACGTGCTCGCGATCCCCGAGGACTACCCGCAGAGCATCGGACTCACGCGCGCCGTCTCGCCGCTGCGCATCGCCGGCATGACGGGCATGCTGCTGCGCGCGAAGCGCCAGGTTCGGGCCAAGCGCGCGGCGCAGTGAGCCTTCGTCAGTCCGCGCTCTCGGACGACAGGCCTCGCGCGGCGAGCCAGGCGCGGATACGCGTGCTCCAGCGCTCCTGGTCGTAGTTCCACAGCTTCGCGTGCCGCGCGACGTCGAAGACCTCGAGTTCCACCAGATCGGGCCGCGCGACGAGCAGGTCGTGCGAGGCATCCGAGGGCACGAAACCGTCATCGTCCGAATGCAGGATGAGGATCGGATGCCGCAGCTCGGCCGCGCGGGCGACGATATCCAGCCGATCGAACGGGATGGCCGAGCCCGTCCGCGTCACCGGCGTCGCCCACTCGTGTCCCAGGGCTTCCAGGGCGAGCCCCGCCACCGCTGAGGGGATCCGCTGCAGCTTCGCCTGATAGGCCAGCACGACCCGCCAGTCGATGACGGGCGATTCCAGGACCAGGCCCGCGATGATGTCGCGATGCGCCGAGGTGAGCGACGCCTGCAGTGCGACGGCACCGCCCATCGACCAGCCCATGAGGATGACCCGTTTCGCGCCGCGGCGCCGCGCGAAGCCGATCGCGACGTCGATGTCGCGCCACTCGGTCGCGCCAAGCGCATACGTGCCGCTGCGGCTGCGGGGTGCTTCGCCGTCGTTGCGATACGACACGACGAGGCTCGTGATGCCGAGCGCGTGGAAGACGGGAACCGCCCGCAGGCACTCCGACCGGGTCGTGCCGCGACCGTGGATCTGGATGACCCAGACGTCGCCGTCGCCGCCGGGGAACAGCCATGCGGGGCAGGGACCGATCGTCGAGCCGATGAGTTCGGGAGTGAACGGCACATGAAGCTCATCGGGTCGCTCGAAGTACCAGCCGCTGAAGGCGGCCTCGGCAGCCGGCGTCGCCCCGGCGCCGACATGGGTGAGGAGCTTGCGGGTGACACTCGTCGCATCCTCGGAGAGCACCGAGCCGAGCTTGACGTAGCCGGCAGGGTCGGCGGTGAACAGACCGTAGCGCCCGGGCAGCGCCGTGTCGGGCGTGCGCTCGAGCGTGATGGTCTGCGCCGCCGTGTCCAGCGACAGGATCCGCGTGTCCGCCACGCGCGGTGCGGGGGTCACGACCAGGCGTGCCACGCGCGCGGCGACGGCGCCCAGCATCGCCGCGGCCGCGGCGACGGCGCCCGTCAACAGCAGCAGACCGATGCGGATGCCGGGGATGTAGCGAGGTGAGGCGCCGCGGATCGCGGCGCGCCTGGGAGCGTGCATCGAGGCCTCACTCTAGTCTGTCCGCGTGGCAGACCAGCGTTCTCCCGCGTCCACATCGTCGTTCGCCCGTGCGGCCGACGAGGTGCGCGAGACCCGATTCCGGGACGACCTGGCGGTGCGTGAGATTCCCGCGCCGACAGGTCTCGCTCCCGACGCGATCGCCTTTGCGGGCGATGTGCGACCCGAGCCCGGCGCGGAGGAATCGCCCTTCGGGACGGGGCGGTTCATCCTGCTCCACGACCCCGACGAACCCGATCCGTGGAAGGGCCCGTGGCGGATCGTGTGCTTCGCGCAGGCCCCGCTCGAGCGCGACATCGGCGTCGATCCGCTGCTCGCCGATGTCACGTGGGCGTGGCTCACCGATGCGCTTGCATCCCGGCGCGCCGGCTTCCACTCCGAGTCGGGCACGGCGACCAAGATCATCTCGAAGGGTTTCGGTTCGCTCGCCGCCGAGGGAGAGGGCGCGCAGATCGAACTGCGTGCCTCGTGGTCGCCGGAAGGACCTCTCGGCCCGCACATCGAAGCGTGGGCTGAGCTCGTCTGCATGCTCGCCGGGCTGCCACCTGGATCGGAAGGGATTGCGATGCTCGCAAATCGCAGGTCGACACGTGACTGAGTACGTCGTGATCGAGGATGCCGCCGGCTTGTCCCGTGCCCTTGACACACTCGCCGGGGGGTCCGGTCCGGTCGCGGTCGATGTCGAACGCGCCTCCGGGTTCCGATACTCGCAGCGCGCCTACCTCGTGCAGGTGTTCCGTCGTGAAGCGGGGGTGTTCCTCTTCGACCCGCCGGCGATCGGCGACCTCACGCCACTGCAGGAGCTCATCGGCGGCGAGGAGTGGATTCTGCACGCCGCGAGTCAGGACCTGCCGTCCCTGCGTGAAGCGGCGCTCGAGCCCGCGCAGCTGTTCGACACCGAACTGGCTGCCCGCTTGCTCGGTCACGAACGGGTCGGTCTCGGGGCCCTCGTCGAAGACACGCTCGGAATCGCGCTCGCGAAGGCGCATTCCGCCGCCGACTGGTCGACACGGCCGCTCCCCCAGTCCTGGCTCGAATACGCCGCCCTCGACGTCGAGCACCTCGTCGATGTGCGTGACGTCCTCGTTGAAGAGCTCATCGCCCAGGACAAGACCGCGATCGCCGCCGAGGAGTTCCAGGCGACGCTCGAACGCCTGCCGAAGCCGCCGCGCGAAGAGCCGTGGCGTCGGCTCAGCGGCCTGCACACGGTGCGCGGGCGCCGCAACCTCGCCGTCGCGCGCGCACTGTGGACCGCGCGTGAGGACTTCGCCCGCGCCGAGGACGTCTCCCCGGGTCGGCTCGTGCCGGATCGAGCGCTCGTGGCCGCTGTTCTCGCCGAGCCCGACAGCAAGCAGGCCCTGGCCGCCATCAAGGAGTTCACCGGTCGCGCGAGCCGGTCGCAGCTCGACCGCTGGTGGGCCGCGATCGAAGAGGGCCGCGCGGCGACCGAGCTGCCCCTCGAACGCGCTCGTGGCGGCGACTCGCTGCCGCCGCCGCGCGCGTGGTCCGACCGCAATCCCGAAGCGGATGCACGGCTCAAGGCGGTGCGCCCGACTCTCGAAGCGCGCGCCGGAGAGCTGAACATGCCGATGGAGAATCTGCTGACGCCGGATACGCTGCGCCGGATCGCGTGGGCGCCGCCGGAGTCATGGGATGCGGCATCCATCTCCACCGCGCTCGAGGCCCTCGGCGCACGCCGCTGGCAAATTGAGGAAACCGCACAGCGGATCACCGATGCTTTTGTCGGTTCCGTGCAATCGAGCTCGTCGGGCTCGGAAGCGGCTTCGTAGATTCTCCCCACCCGTTTGCCCGCGGGAGCGGGCCGGTTCGTAGGCTGAACTCATCCCACACTCTCTTGGAGGCTTCAGTGGCCGAAATCTCAGACGTCTTCTTCGTCGATGGAATGCGCACCCCGTTCGGGCGCGCCGGCGAGAAGGGCATGTACTGGAACACACGCTCGGATGACCTCGCCGTCAAGGCGACGATCGGACTCATGGAACGCAACCCGGGCGTTCCCGCCGACCGCGTCGATGACGTCGCCATCGCGGCGACGTCGCAGACGGGCGATCAGGGGCTCACGCTCGGTCGTTCGGTCGCGATCCTCGCGGGACTGCCGCAGACCGTCCCCGGCTTCGCGATCGACCGCATGTGCGCGGGCGCCATGACGAGCGTCACGACGATGGCCGGCTCGATCGGCGTCGGCATGTACGACATCGCCCTCGCGGGCGGTGTCGAGCACATGGGGCACCACCCGATCGGCACGAACGCCGACCCCAACCCGCGATTCGTCGCCGAGAAGATGGTCGACCCGGGCGCGCTCAACATGGGTGTCACGGCCGAGCGCATCTTCGATCGGTTCCCGCAGCTGACGAAGGAGCGTTCCGATCGGTTCGGCATGCTCAGCCAGCACAAGGTGCAGGCGGCTTACGATGCCGGCAAGATCCAGCCCGACCTCGTGTCGGTGGCCGTCAAGGACGCCGACGGAGCCTGGGCGCTCGCGACCGAAGACGAGGGACGCCGTCCGCAGACCACGATGGACGACCTCGCGGCCCTCAAGACGCCGTTCCGCCCGCACGGGCGCGTGACGGCCGGCACGTCGTCGCCGCTCACGGACGGCGCGACGATGTCGCTGCTGGCCGGAGGCGGCGCCGTCAAGGAGCTCGGCCTCGCTCCCAAGATGCGACTCGTGTCCTTCGCCTTCGCCGGCGTACAGCCCGAGATCATGGGCATCGGACCCATCCCCTCGACCGAGAAGGCCCTCAAGAAGGCCGGGCTCACGATCGGCGACATCGGGCTGTTCGAACTGAACGAGGCGTTCGCCGTCCAGGTCATCTCGCTGCTCGACCACTTCGGCATCGCCGACGACGACCCGCGCGTCAACCAGTGGGGCGGCGCGATCGCGTTCGGCCATCCGCTCGCGGCATCCGGTGTCCGTCTCATGATCCAGCTCGCGGCGCAGTTCGCCGAGCGACCCGACGTGCGCTACGGCCTGACCGCGATGTGCGTCGGTCTCGGCCAGGGCGGTTCGGTCATCTGGGAGAACCCCCACTACGACGGCAAGAAGCGCAAGTAAGGGACGCGGACCAATGACGAACTACGACGACATCGACTTCTCTCCCCTCGTGGCCCTCGCCGGCGACGAGGTGGTCACCCACTCCCTCGTCCGCGACATCACCCTGCCCTCGGGCAAGACGCTGGCCCTGGTCACCCTCGACAACGGGCGCGACCACACCCGGCCCAACACGCTCGGCCCCGCGACGCTGACCGAGCTCGGTGAGACCCTCGTGGGCCTCAGAGCCCGTGCTGCGGCGGGCGAGATCCACGCTGTCGCGATCACGGGCAAGCAGTACATCCTCGCGGCGGGCGCCGACCTGTCGGACATCTCGCGGGTCGGATCGAAAGACAACGCGCGTCTGGTCGCTCAGCTCGGGCACAAGGTGTTCGGGATGCTGGGTGACCTCGGCGTGCCGTCGTTCACGTTCGTCAACGGGCTCGCGCTCGGGGGCGGGCTCGAGATCGCGCTCAACTCGACCTATCGCACGGTCGACGCGTCCGCGGCCGCGATCGCCCTGCCCGAAGTGTTCCTCGGGATCATCCCGGGCTGGGGCGGGGCGTACCTGCTGCCGAACCTCATCGGCATCGAGAACGCGCTCGAGGTCGTCATCTCGAACCCCCTGAAGCAGAACCGGATGCTCAAGCCGAAGCAGGCCTTCGACCTGGGGATCATGGACGCCATCTTCCCCGCGGGCAACTACCTCGAGGACTCCCTCCGCTGGGCCGACGGTGTGCTCGCCGGCACCATCAAGGTCGACCGCAAGAACGAACCCGGCAAGATCGAACGACTGACGAAGTGGCCCATCGCGATCAAGATGGCCCGCGGCATGCTCGAGTCCAAGATCGGCACGGTCCCCCGCTCCCCCTACGTCGCGCTGGACCTTCTCGACAAGGCCAAGAGCGGCACGAAGGCCGAGGGCTTCGCGCGCGAAGAGGACGCGCTGGCGGAACTGGCGACGGGCGACCAGTTCGCGGCATCCATGTATGCCTTCGATCTCGTGCAGAAGCGAGCGAAGCGTCCCGTCGGAGCACCGGACAAGGCGCTCGCCAAGAAGGTCACGAAGGTCGGCATCGTCGGCGCGGGTCTCATGGCCAGCCAGTTCGCGCTGCTCTTCGTGCGCAGACTGCAGGTGCCGGTGCTCATCACCGACCTCGACCAGGCGCGCGTCGACAAGGGCATCGCCTACATCCACGACGAGATCGCGAAGCTCGAGGCCAAGGGGCGCCTGGACGGAGACACCGCGAACCGGCTGCGGGCGCTCGTGACGGGAACCGTCGACAAGAGCCAGTACGCCGACTGCGACTTCGTCATCGAGGCCGTGTTCGAAGAGGTCGGCGTCAAGCAGGCCGTCTTCGCCGAGCTGGAGGGCATCATCGCCGAAGACGCGATCCTCGCCACCAACACGTCGTCGCTGTCGGTCGAGGAGATCGGCGCGAAGCTGAAGCACCCCGAGCGTCTCGTCGGCTTCCACTTCTTCAACCCCGTCGCGGTCATGCCGCTCATCGAGATCGTGAAGACCCCCCAGACCGCGGATGCCGCGCTGTCGACCGCGTTCGTCGTGGCGAAGGGGCTCGGTAAGAACGCCGTGCTCACCGCCGACGCACCGGGCTTCGTCGTCAACCGGCTCCTCGCGAAGGTCATGGGCGAAGCGGCACGCGCCGTCTACGAGGGAACGCCCATCGCCGATGTCGAGAAGGCGTTCGGCCCGCTCGGCCTGCCGATGGGGCCCTTCCAGCTCATCGACCTCGTCGGCTGGAAGGTCGCGGCCCACGTGCAGGACACGATGGTGCGCGCCTTCCCCGACCGGTTCTACGCCAACGACAACTTCCACGCGCTGGCTGAGCTGTCCGCCGTCGTCGAGAAGGACAAGGGCGGCCGCGTCACGGGATTCACGAAGGCCGCCGAGAAGACGATCAAGGGCCACGTCGGGTCCTCGCCCGCGTCGGCCGACACCATCCTCCGGCGCGTGCAGGACGGTCTTGCGCAGGAGATGAAGATCATGCTCGACGAGGGCGTCGTGCCCGAGGTCGAAGACATCGATCTGTGCCTCATCCTCGGCGCCGGCTGGCCTTTCATCGATGGCGGCGCGTCGCCGTACCTCGATCGCGAGGGGGCGTCGGAGCGGGTCTTCGGCGACACGTTCCATCACCCGCCGATCCGCGGGATCCACGCCTGAGACGGACGGCGGCCCTGGGCTTCGGCTCGGGGCCGCTCCCGTTCCCGGCCCCGCCCGGGACAGGCTCCCGGTCAGGCGCGGGGCGAACGCTCCCAGTCGGTGAGCGTCGGGATCTCCGTCGTCGCGGCGCGCGCGATGGGGATGCGGGTGCCGAGCACCTGCGCCACGACGTCCTGCGCGATCTTCGCGGGCGTCAGCCCGGCATCCTCGAGGATCTGCTCGCGTGATGCGTGGTCGATGAACTCGGTCGGAAGCCCCAGCTCGTCGACGGCCGTGTCGACTCCGGCCTCGCGCAGCACCTGTCGCACGCGCGTGCCGATGCCGCCGACGCGGACGCCGTCCTCGATCGTGATGACGAGGCGATGGGATGCCGCGAGTTCGACCAGCGACGGCTGCACCGGCACGACCCATCGCGGGTCGACGACGGTCGCGCCGATCCCCTGCGCCCGCAGGCGCTCGGCCACGTCGACGGCGAGGTGCGCCATGGTGCCGATGCCCACGATCAGCACGTCTTCCGCGTCGTCGCGGGCGAGCACGTCGACACCGTCGGAGAGCCGCTCGAGAGCGGGCAGATCGGGGCTCACCGAGCCCTTGGGGTAGCGGATGACGGTGGGCGCGTCATCGACGGCGACCGCTTCGCGCAGCTCTTCGCGAAGCGTCGTCTCGTCGCGCGGGGCGGCGATGCGGATGTTCGGCACGATCTGCAGCATCGCGAGATCCCACATGCCGTGATGGCTCGGTCCGTCAGGGCCCGTGACGCCGGCCCGATCGAGCACGAAGGTCACGCCGGCCTTGTGCAGCGCGACATCCATCAGCACCTGGTCGAACGCGCGGTTCATGAAGGTGGCGTAGACGGCGACGACGGGATGCAATCCGCCGTAGGCGAGACCCGCCGCCGAGGTGACGGCGTGCTGCTCGGCGATGCCGACGTCGTAGACGCGGTCGGGGAAGCGCTGCGCGAAGCGCAGCA
Organism: Microbacterium sp. NPDC055910; assembly: GCF_042271185.1. Classification (NCBI taxonomy): domain Bacteria; kingdom Bacillati; phylum Actinomycetota; class Actinomycetes; order Micrococcales; family Microbacteriaceae; genus Microbacterium; species Microbacterium sp. NPDC055910. Next base: position 77,341 of record NZ_JBHJZS010000002.1, on the reverse strand, counting down.
GGCCCGTGGGCCGCAGCATCGCCGCCGTGATGCCGATGATGTCGTCGTGGGCTTCGCCGAGCGCGACGAGTTCGTCGGCGAAGACATCCGTCCAGCCGAGGGTCGATGACGAGCCGACCGGCCGGCCCGAGACGGGATCGATGCGACCGACCGCGTGGAACTGATCGGCTTCGTCGTCGCGCGCGGGCTGATAGCCGCGACCCTTCTCCGTGATGGCGTGCACGATGACCGGGGCACCGTACGACTTGGCGAGCTCGAGGGTCTCGATGAGCGTCTCGAGGTTGTGTCCGTCGACGGGTCCCAGGTACTTGATGTCCAGGTTCGAGTACAGCTCGGTGTTGTTCGTGAAGCGGGAGAGGAAGCCGTGCGTTCCGCCGCGCACACCCCGATACAGTGCGCGGGCAGCGGGTCCGAGCTTGCGGAACAGCGTCGCCGATCCCTCGTGCAGCTGACGGTAGGGCTCCGCGGTGCGCACGCGGTTGAGGTACCTCGCCATGCCGCCGATCGTGGGGGCGTACGACCGGCCGTTGTCGTTGACGATGATGACGAGATTGCGCTCGTTGTCGTCGGAGATGTTGTTGAGCGCTTCCCACGTCATGCCGCCCGTGAGAGCGCCGTCTCCGACCACGGCGATGACATGGCGATCGTCGTGGCCCGTGCGGGTCAAGGCTCGGGACAGGCCGTCGGCCCAGCTGAGAGAGCTCGACGCGTGCGAGGACTCCACGACGTCGTGCGGGCTCTCCGAGCGCTGCGGATAGCCCGCGAGTCCGCCCCGCGTGCGCAGCTGTGAGAAGTCCTGGCGGCCCGTGAGCAGCTTGTGGACGTACGACTGGTGGCCTGTGTCGAAGATGACGGGGTCGTTCGGCGAATCGAAGACGCGGTGCAACGCGATCGTGAGCTCGACGACGCCGAGGTTCGGACCGAGGTGCCCCCCGGTGCGGGCGACGTTCTCGATCAGGAACGCGCGAACCTCGCCGGCGAGCTCTTCCAGCTGTTCCGTGGAGAGGGCGTCGAGGTCGCGAGGCCCGCGGATCGCCTGGAGAAGACCCATTCCGTATGCCCTTCGTCAGCGGATGCCGCCGCTCGCGCGGCATCCCTCGATTCTACGCCGACCGGCTGAAGAAGAGCAGAAGGCCCCGCACCCTTGCGGGCACGGGACCTTCTGTGCGAGATGTCAGACGAGCGAGCGCAGCACGTACTGCAGGATGCCTCCGTTGCGGTAGTAGTCCGCCTCGCCGGGCGTGTCGATACGAACGACCGCGTCGAACTCGACGGTCTGCTTGCCCTCGGGCGAGAATTCGCTCGGAGTGGCCGTGACCTTGACCGTCTTGGGCGTGACACCCTCGTTCAGCTGCTCGAGGCCCGTGATCGAGACGATCTCGGTGCCGTCCAGACCCAGCGACTCCCAGCTCTGACCCTCGGGGAACTGCAGCGGGACGACGCCCATTCCGATGAGGTTGGAGCGGTGGATGCGCTCGAAGCTCTCGGTGATGACGGCCTTGATCCCGAGCAGGCTCGTGCCCTTGGCCGCCCAGTCGCGCGACGAGCCGGAGCCGTACTCCTTGCCGCCGAACACGACGAGCGGAGTGCCCTGCTCCTGGTAGTTCATGCACGCGTCGTAGATGAACGACTGCGGGCCGCCCTCCTGCGTGAAGTCGCGCGTGTAGCCGCCCTCGACGACCGCACCGTCGTTGACGGCGCTCACGAGCAGGTTCTTCAGACGGATGTTGGCGAACGTGCCGCGGATCATGACCTCGTGGTTGCCGCGACGCGAGCCGAAGGAGTTGAAGTCCTTCTGGCGGACGCCGTGCTCCTCGAGGTACTTCGCGGCGGGCGTGCCGATCTTGATGTTGCCCGCGGGGCTGATGTGGTCGGTCGTGACGGAGTCACCCAGCGTCGCCATGACGCGGGCGCCCGTGATGTCGGTGACGGGGGTCAGCTCCATCGTCATGCCGTCGAAGTAGGGCGCCTTGCGCACGTAGGTCGAGTTCTCATCCCACTGGAAGACCGAGTCATCCGGGGTCGGCAGGCTCTTCCACCGCTCGTCGCCCTCGAACACCGTGGCGTACTGCTTGATGAACTGCTCGCGCGAGATCGAGGAGTTGATCGTGGCCTGCACCTCTTCGGGCGAGGGCCAGATGTCCTTCAGGAAGACGTCGTTGCCGTCGGGGTCCTGCCCGAGCGGGTCGGTCTCGAAGTCGAAGTGCATCGATCCGGCGAGGGCGTAGGCGACGACGAGCGGCGGCGACGCCAGGTAGTTCATCTTCACGTCGGGGCTGATCCGGCCCTCGAAGTTGCGGTTACCCGACAGCACGGCCGTCACCGCGAGGTCGTGCTCGTTGACGGCGTGCGAGACCTCGTCGATGAGCGGGCCGGAGTTGCCGATGCAGATCGTGCAGCCGTAGCCGACCGTGAAGAAGCCGAGACCTTCGAGCGCCTTGTCGAGGCCGGACTTCTCGTAGTAGTCGGTGACGACCTTCGAGCCGGGGCCGAGTGTCGTCTTGACCCACGGCTTCTGCTTGAGGCCCTTCTGCAGCGCGTTTCGCGCCAGGAGGCCGGCCGCGAGCATGACGGACGGGTTCGACGTGTTGGTGCACGAGGTGATCGCGGCGAGGGTGACCGCGCCGTGGTCGAGCGTGTACTTCAGGCCCTCGGGCGTCGTGACCTTGACAGGATTGGATGCCGCGGCGGGCCCGCCGCTGGAGATGTGCACGTCGCGCGTGTCGACGTCTTCTTCGCCGGGCACGGCGCCCGGGTCCGACGCGGGGAAGGAGTGCTTCGACTCGAGGTCGACGATGTCGTCCGTCACGCACGGGTCGGCGTAGTTGACGATGTCCTTCTCGAACTGGGTCTTGGCCTCGGAGAGCAGGATGCGGTCCTGCGGTCGCTTCGGTCCGGCGATCGACGGCACGACCGTCGAGAGGTCGAGCTCGATGTACTCGCTGAAGACCGGCTCGACCGAGGGGTCGTGCCACAGGCCCTGCAGCTTCGAGTACGCCTCGACGAGCGCGACGGAATCCTCGCTGCGGCCCGTGAGGCGCAGGTAGTCCAGCGTCACATCGTCGATGGGGAACATCGCGGCGGTCGAGCCGAACTCGGGGCTCATGTTGCCGATCGTGGCGCGGTTGGCCAGCGGAACGGACGCGACACCGGCGCCGTAGAACTCCACGAACTTTCCGACGACGCCGTGATGGCGCAGCATCTCGGTGATCGTGAGTACGACATCGGTCGCGGTGACGCCGGCGGGGATGTCGCCGGTGAGCTTGAACCCCACGACGCGCGGGATGAGCATCGACACCGGCTGGCCGAGCATGGCGGCCTCGGCCTCGATGCCACCGACGCCCCAGCCGAGCACGCCGAGGCCGTTGACCATCGTGGTGTGCGAGTCGGTGCCGACACACGTGTCGGGGTAAGCGCGGAGCACCGCTTCGCCGGTTGCCGAGCTCGTCGAAGCACGGTCGTAGATGACCTTGGCGAGGTGCTCGATGTTGACCTGATGAACGATTCCGGTGCCCGGGGGGACGACCTTGAAGTCGTCGAACGCCGTCTGGCCCCAGCGCAGGAACTGGTAACGCTCGCCATTGCGCTCGTACTCGATCTCGACGTTGCGCTCGAGCGCGTTCTCCGAGCCGAACAGGTCGGCGATGACGGAGTGGTCGATGACGAGTTCGGCCGGCGAGAGCGGGTTGATCTTGTCGGCGTCGCCGCCCAGGCCGGCCACAGCTTCGCGCATCGTGGCGAGGTCGACGATGCAGGGCACTCCCGTGAAGTCCTGCATGACGACGCGCGCCGGCGTGAACTGGATCTCGGTGTCAGGCTCAGCGCCCGGGTTCCAGGCGCCGAGCGCCTCGATCTGGGCCTTCGTCACGTTCGCACCGTCTTCGGTGCGCAGAAGGTTTTCGAGCAGCACCTTCAGGCTGAACGGGAGCTTCTCGTAACCGGGAACGGTGTCGAGGCGGAAGATCTCGTAGTCGGTGCTGCCGACCGTCAGGGTGCTTTTCGCACCGAAGCTGTCAACCGTGGACACGTGGGTCTCCTTCATCGGCGGCGGAGCGCGACGCACAGCGCGCTCCCCCATCTTTCCCCCGCGAGAGCCCTGTGGCTAGTGAGGTTCACCTAACGCGGAGAGGAACGTTTTATCTTGATGTCAAGATAAATGTATCACTCGGCGGCGGGATCCGGCGTTGCCTCGCTGCGGGGATACACGGCCCTCACGACGAGCCAGGTGACGGCGACGAGCGGTGCGAACAGCGGCAGACCCATGACGAGCTTGAGGGTTCCGAGGGCCGTGACGTTGTCGGCGAGGTAGAGGGGAACCTGAACGATCAGCCGGGCGGCGAACAGGGAGGCCCACGCGATCGTGAGCCAGAAGAAGACGCGGCGCTTGCGCTTGTCCCGGCGCCAGGCGGTGCCCTCCCCCATCAGGAACCCCACCGCGAGGCCGATGATCGACCATCCGATGAGCGCCGATATCAGCAGCGCCGAGCCGTAGACGACGTTCGTGATGAACCCGGGAATGAAGTTGTTGTTGGCTTCACCCGTGAACGCGGCGAAGGCGGCCGCGACGCCGGCGGCGACGAGCCCGCCGACGGCTGCGGTGACGGGCTGGCGGGCGATGAGCCGCGCGATCGTGAAGACGGCGGCGATCCCTACCGAGAGTCCGAGCGACAGCCACAGGTTGCCGTCACCGGTCGCGGGGTCGATCGTGACCGTGTAGACCGCGACGAAGATGAGGCCCGGAAGCACGGATTCGAGCACGCCGCGCCAGCCGCCCATCGCACCCCACACGACGTGTCCCGTGCTCTTGCCCTCGGAAGGGTCCAGGCCCGCCCGGCGCGCCGCGCCGCCGAGTGCCGCCCCGAAGATCTCGGACGCCGAGGGTGCCGCATCGGCGGACGCCGGCGCTCCGGGGTCGGGCGGCGTCAGGTCGGGGCGGTCGTTCACGCGGTGCCCGGGGTCGCCGGCATCCGCAGCGGGATCAGGTCACGCGGCGGCATGGGCGTGCCCCCGCGCACGACGACGATGGAGCGGAAGAGGTCTTCGATGCTCTCGGCGGCCTCGACATCGGCGGTCGCGGCGCCGCCGATCACGCCGCGCAGGAACCAGCGCGGGCCGTCGACGCCGACGAATCGTGCCAAACGCTTGCCCGGCTCGCCCTCGGCCGTCGCCACGGGGACCTCAGCGAGCAGCTCGGGGCCGAGCGGACCCTCGCGCTCTTCGACGCGGCCGCCCTGCTGCCTCACCTGTTCGCGGATCTGCTCCCGTGTCTCTTCCCACAGCCCGGCCGTTCTCGGTGCGGCGAACGGCTGCACCTGCAGGGTCGAACCGGCGTAGTCGAGGCCCACGGCGACGATGCGCTTCGTCTGCTCCTCCACCTCGAGACGCAGGTTGAGTCCCTCGCGCGGAAGCACCTTGATGCCGCCGAGGTCGATGTACGGGCGCACGGGGTTGGCCTCGGACTCGTCGAACGGTCCGGTCGTGGAGCGATTGTCGGGGGCGACTTTGCCCGCGGGGGTGGGTGTGGGTGTGGCGTCAGTCATGACGTGACTCCGTTCTGGTAGCCGGTCGAGCCGAAGCCGGCGTCGCCGCGAGGGCTGTCGGGCAGGTCGTCGACCGGAAGGAAGCGCGCCCGCGGCACCGGCATCAGGATCAGCTGGGCGATCCGGTCGCCGATGGCGATGTCGTAGGCGTTATCGATGTCGGTGTTCAGCAGCGCGACCTTGATCTCGCCGCGGTATCCCGCGTCGACCGTACCCGGTGCATTGACGATCGTGATGCCGTGTTTGGCGGCGAGACCCGAGCGCGGCACGACGAACGCGGCGTACCCGTCGGGCAGCGCGATCCGCACGCCGGTGCCGACGAGCGCGCGCCGCCCCGGCTCGAGTCGCACGCTCTCGTTCGCGACGAGATCCGCCCCGGCGTCGCCGGGGTGGGCGTACACCGGCAGGACGGGCGCGATAATGGGGACGTCCACGGTTTCGGTCACTCATCGAGGGTAATGCAGATGGCATCCACGCACGGCGGAGCGGCCAGCGCGCCTGTCTACCGCGAAAGACTTAGTCCCTCGCTGTGGCTGCTCGTCGCCGCAGCACTGTGCGGGCCGATGGCCGCGCTCATCTTCTCGCCCGTCGACACGACGCTCGCACTGGCGATCGGGATCGCCGTGGCGGTGCTCCTGGTCGCACTGCTCGTGGTGGCATCCCCCGTCATCGAGGTTCGTGACGGGATGCTGCGCGCCGGGCGCGCGCGGATCGAGATCGGCTTCACGGGCGAACCGGTCGCCTACGCGGGCGAGGCTGCTCGCCATGCGCGCGGCTCGGGGTTGGATCCCCGTGCGTGGCACGTCATCCGAGGGGGCATCGACGGCGTCGTCGTCGTGCCGATCCTCGACATCGACGACCCGGCTCCGAACTGGGTCATCTCGACTCGTACGCCCGATCGCCTGCGGGCGGCGCTGCGCCGGGACACGGCGAAGGCGAGCGCTTCGTAGCAGCGCTCGCCTTCGGGATGTCAGCGGATGCGGTTCAGGCCGCGCACTCGAGACAGATGGGTCCGTCGGAGGACTCGTGGTCGACCTGAGAGCGGTGCTTCACGAGGAAGCAGCTCATGCACGTGAACTCGTCCTCCTGCGGAGGCAGCACGACGACGTCGAGCTCGAGGTCGGACAGGTCCGCGCCGGGCAGTTCGAATCCGGTCGGGTTGTCGGCGTCTTCGACGTCGACCGAGCCTGAGAGCTTGTCGGGAACGCGCTCCTTCAGAGCCTCGATCGATTCGCTGTCATCCTCGGTCTTGCGGGGGGCGTCGTAATCGGTGGCCATGCGTGAACTTCTCGACTTCCGGGTATGTGGGGGGCGCCTCGACCTCATGGGGCGGCGATAGTTTGCACGACGGGTGGCCATTTCGCAAATGCCATCGGCGGCCTCCGCATGCGTGAGCGTGAAACTCACGGCGCGCGCACGATATTCCCGGCGATGTCGATGTCGCGTGACACGATGGGCCGCAGAGATCTTGATCGGAGGGCGTTTCGCATGGAACAGCTCAAAGTCATCGCAACCGAGGACGACATGCTCGTGCTGGCGACCGAGTCGGGCGAGCGATTCGCGCTGCCGCTCGACGAGGCGCTGCGGGCCGAGCTGCGCAAGGCACGGCGCGACCGGGAGCCCGATCAGCGCGCCGATCGTCCGAGCCCGCGCGACATCCAGGCTCAGATCCGTGCCGGGCTGTCGGCGCAAGAGGTGGCGACGCTTCTCGGCGCCCGCGTCGAAGACATCGTGCGTTTCGAAGGGCCCGTGCTCGCCGAGCGTGAGCACGTCGTGGGTCAGGCCCTCGCGGTACCCGTGCTGCTGGGCGGCGACTTCGACGGTGATGCCAACCCGACGTTCGGCGCAGCCGTGCGCGCCAAGCTCGCCGGTGTGGGGGCCAGCGCCGAGCGCTGGACGAGCTGGAAAGAGCAGACGGGGTGGATCGTCAAGCTCGAGTTCACGGCGAGCGCGGTCGACCACGACGCGCGCTGGGGATTCGATCCACGCCGCAGCACGCTCTCGCCGCTGAACTCCGATGCCATTCAGCTCTCCCGTCAGGGGTCGCTGCCCGAAGGACTCATCCCCCGCCTGCGCGCGCTGGACGTCGTGGCGCCCAAGGACGAGTCGCGGTTCGACAGCGGCGCGTTCGGGCCGCGCCGTCTGCCCGATGCGGACCTCGAGACCCCCGACCTGCCGGCACCCGCGACGCCGGCCGTGCAGCAGGCCGCGATCAAGCGCGCGACCGAGACCTCGGTCACCTCGGCCGAGACGGCTGATCTGCTCGAGGCGCTGCGCCGCCGTCGCGGTCAGCGCGAACCGCTCCCCGAGGCCGAGCCCGAAGTCGAGACGCCTCGCGCGCACGCCCCCGTCGCGCTGTTCGATGCGCTCGAGCCCGGATACGACGAGGCGCCGGGCGAAGAAGACCGCCCCGATGACCGTGCCGAGTCGACGCAAGCCGTCGTGGGCGAGGGCGGCGGGCGCCGCAAGGGGCGCACGTCGATGCCCTCGTGGGACGAGATCGTCTTCGGCGCGCGCGGCGACGACTGACTCAGGCGTACGCGCCGAGCTTCAGCAGAGGCACGATGCGTTCTTCGTTCGTGAGCGAGCCGTGCTGTCCCACCATCTTCTGCGGCGCCTTGTCGTCGACGCGGTCGTCGTAGTACGCGATGCCGGACCGTGCGGCGACGAGGACATCGCCGATCCGCGGCGCGACGTCGGGCGAGACGCTGCCGAACAGTCCCGCGTCGATCGCCTCGGTGCGTGAGAGCACCCACGAGCGTCCGCCCTCGGCCTGCCGCCAGGTATCGAGCACGTCCGCGGCGGCACCGTCTTCGGCATAGAGGTGCAGCATCCGCGGCTCTCCGCCGATGAGGCGGACGCCGTCGAGGTGCGCGTCGCCGTCGGCCAGAAGAATCTGACGGTGCCGCGGCACATCGACCATGCCGTGGTCGGCTGTCACGACGATCCCCGTCTGCGGGTCCGCCGCCGCGGCGAGCGTCCGCGCGGCGGCGTCGACGCGTTCGAGGGCGCCGATCCATTCGTCGGACTGCCATCCGCGTTTATGACCGATGGCGTCGAGGTCATTCGCATAGAGGTAGATGAACGAGCCGGGATGCCGCGCCGCAAGGTCGGTGGCCCGTTCGACCCGCGCCGTCAGATCGTTCTCGCCGACGAACTGCGCCTCGCCCATCGTGGCCTCGGTGAATCCGGTGCCGGCGTACTCGGACTTCGACACGACGAAGCAGGGGCGGTCGGCGTGGCGGGCGACGAGGCGCTCCGCGCGCTGCCAGCTCTGCGGCAGCTCGTCGGTGTCCCAGCCGCGCAGCTGATTGACGACGTCGTCCGTGCCGGGGATGCGCGCACGGTAGCCGACGATGCCGTGGACCCCCGCCGGTGCGCCCGTCAGCAGGCTCGTGAGCGCTGTCGCCGTCGTCGAGGGGAACACGGTGCGAGCGACGTCCTTCTTCGTGCCGGACTGCGCGAGGAACCGCGCGTGGCCCGCCCGCGCGGTGAGAGAGGACGCACCGAGGCCGTCGACGACGAAGACGATGGCACTCGTCGCCGGAGCGAACCACTCAGATCGACTTTCGAGCGAAGCGAAAAGCTGCGGCACGACACCGGTGAGGCTTCGAGCGTGGGGCGGGTCCGCGGGTAGGCTGAGTGACATCCGGGTCAGTCTCGCACATGCGCAGAAGGCCCTCTCCGGACCGCCGTCACCCGAGGTCGCACCCGCACCATGCCCGCATCCCGCTCCGCCGCCATCCCCGCCGATCACGGACGCATCGAGGACATCGACGTCTCGACCGAGATGCAGACGTCGTTCCTGGAGTACGCGTACTCGGTGATCTACTCGCGGGCCCTGCCCGACGCCCGCGACGGTCTCAAGCCGGTGCAGCGCCGCATCCTCTATCAGATGGCCGACATGGGGCTGCGCCCGGACCGCGGACACGTCAAGAGCGCGCGTGTCGTCGGCGAGGTCATGGGCAAGCTCCACCCGCACGGTGACGCGCCCATCTACGACGCCCTCGTCCGACTCGCGCAGTCGTTCTCGCTGCGCGTCCCGCTCGTCGACGGGCATGGCAACTTCGGCTCGCTCGATGACGGCCCCGCCGCCGCGCGGTACACCGAGGCGCGCCTCGCACCCGCGGCCCTCGCCCTCACCGAGAATCTCGACGAAGACGTCGTCGACTTCATCCCGAACTACGACGGCCAGTTCCAGCAGCCCGAAGTGCTGCCGGCCGCGTTCCCGAACCTGCTCGTCAACGGCACGACCGGCATCGCCGTCGGCATGGCGACGAACATGGCCCCCCACAATCTCATCGAGGTCGTGGGGGCCGCGGTCCACCTGCTCGACAACCCCGATGCGAGCGTCGAGGACCTCATGGAGTTCGTCCCCGGGCCGGATCTGCCCGGCGGCGGGATCATCGTCGGACTCGACGGCATCAAAGACGCCTACGCCAAGGGCCGGGGCAGCTTCCGCACGCGCGCCAAGGTCTCGGTCGAGTCGCTCGGCCCGCGTCGCACCGGCCTCATCGTGACCGAGCTGCCGTATCTCGTCGGCCCGGAGCGCGTGATCGAGAAGATCAAGGATGCCGTGCAGGCCAAGAAGCTGCAGGGCATCGCCGACGTCACCGACCTGACCGACCGGCACAACGGCCTGCGTCTGGTCATCAGCATCAAGACGGGTTTCGATCCCGACGCCGTGCTGCAGCACCTCTACCGGCTGACGCCGCTCGAGGACTCGTTCAGCATGAACAACGTCGCGCTCGTCAAAGGGCAGCCGCAGACGCTCGGGCTGAAGGAGATGCTGCGGGTGTACCTCGATCACCGCATCGAGGTCGTCACGCGACGCAGCCGGTATCGGCTCGAGCGCCGCAAGGAGCGGCTGCACCTCGTCGAGGGTCTGCTCATCGCGATCCTCGACATCGACGAAGTCATCCAGGTCATCCGCGCCTCCGACGACAGCGAGCAGGCGCGCACGCGTCTGCAAGAGGTCTTCGACCTGTCGCAGCTGCAGGCCGAATACATCCTCGAGCTGCGTCTGCGTCGCCTCACGAAGTTCTCGCGCGTCGAGCTCGAGGGCGAGCGCGACGCGCTCAAGACCGAGATCGCCGCGCTGGAAGAGCTGCTCGCGAGCGACGTTCTGCTGCACGCGCAGGTGGCGCGCGAGCTCGATGCGGCGGCCGAGACCTTCGGCACGCCGCGGCGCACCCTCTTGCTCAACGGTGGGCCGGTGGCCCCGCGATCCCGGTCGGCCGCCGCGGCGGCGGACCTTCAGATCGCGGATGCCCCGTGTCGTGTCCTCCTCTCCGCCACGGGCCGGATGGTGCGCGCCGAGCTGGCTGCCGAGACTCCCGGAGGCGGCATCGTGCCGCCGGGGCGTCGCTCGAAGCACGACGCGATCCGTTCAGCCGTCGATGCGACGACCCGCGGCGACCTGGGCGCGGTCACCAGCACCGGTCGTCTGGTGCGCTTCTCTCCCGTCGACCTGCCGTCCGTCCCGGGCAACTCGGTGCAGCTCGCCGCAGGCACGAAGGCGGATCAGTACCTGGGCCTCGCATCGGGTGAGCACGTCATCGCGATCGTGCCGCTCGTGGACTCCCCCGCCGTCGCTCTCGGGACCGCGCAGGGCGTCGTCAAGCGCGTCGCCGCGAGCGAACTCGCGAACAAGCCCGACATCGACATCATCGCGCTCAAGCCGGGTGACCGCGTCGTCGGCGCGGCGCCGGCGCCCGACGACGCCGAACTCGTCTTCGTGACGAGCGATGCACAGCTGCTGCGGTTCGAGGCGTCTTCCGTGCGGCCGCAGGGCCGTGGTGCCGGTGGGATGGCCGGCATCCGGGTCTCGGCCGGTGCGAGCGTCGTGTTCTTCGGCGTCGTCGATGCCGCGGCATCCGACGTGAGCGTCGTGACGATCGCCGGAAGCAACGACGCCCTGTTCGGTGCCGAATCCGGCACGGGCAAGGTCTCATCGTTCGAGGAGTACCCCGCCAAGGGTCGCGGAACCGGGGGCGTGCGCGCGCAGCGGTTCCTCAAAGGCGAAGACGCGCTCACTCTCGCGTGGGCCGGCGAAGACCCGCGTGCGGTGGGCTCCGACGGCGGCGTGCGAGCGCTTCCGCCGTCGGGTGCGAAACGTGACGCCTCGGGCATCCCGCTCGACGGCGTCGTCGGCGCCGTGGGATTCCCCATCCGCTGACCGCTCCCCCACCCCTCGCTCCCCGACCCGGACGACGGGTTCGTCCCTCACCCGCCCGGTCCCTGAGCCTGCCGAAGGGTCGTCGCCGGTCTGGTCCCTGCGCCTGCCGAAGGGTCGTCCCTCGTCCGGTCCCCGAGCCTGCCGAAGGGTCGTCGCCGGTCTGGTCCCTGAGCTTGCCGAAGGGTCGTCGCCGGTCTGGTCCCTGAGCTTGCCGAAGGGTCGTCGCCGGTCTGGTCCCTGAGCTTGCCGAAGGGTCGCTCCTCTACCTCGACCGCTTCCGCGACAACGCGGGTAGATCATCGAGGCGCCCCGCGATGAGAGCGATCTTCTTCGCGCGACTCCAGCCGTGCAGTTGGCGCTCGCGTCGATGGGCGTCGTCGATTCGTTCGTGGTGCTCGGCGTACACGAGCACGACCGGTCGCCGCTTGATCGTGTACCGAGCGGCGAGGTCCTCGTCATTGTTGTGTTCCCAGACGCGGGCCTCGGGCTCCTTCTTCGTGCTGCCGACATAGAGGCGGCCGTCGCGGCATTTCGCGATGTAAACGTGCGGCATGTGTCGATCGTGCCGCGGATCACCGTGGGCGGATGCTGCGGGTCAAGGCCGGTGGACGAAGAGCAGGATGCCGCGGGTGGGGAGGAACCGCTGGTGGCGACCCTTCGGCAAGCTCAGGGACCGGGGCCGGGCCAATGACGACCCTTCGGCAAGCTCAGGGGCCGGGGCCGGGTCAATGACGACCCTTCGGCAAGCTCAGGGGCCGAACGGCGACGACGCTTCGGCAGGCTCAGGGACCGGACGAGGGACGACGCTTCGGCGGGCTCAGGGGCCAGGGCGCGGCGGGTCAGGCGTCGATGCGCTCGCGGGCGAGACTGCCGCTCGAGTCGATGATGAACTCCTTGCGCGGTGCGACATCATTGCCCATGAGCAGTTCGAACACCGTCGAGGCCGCTTCCGCATCTTCCATGCGCACGCGACGCAGCGTCCGCCCTGCGCGGTCCATCGTCGTCGTCGCGAGCTGGTCGGCGTCCATCTCGCCCAGGCCCTTGTAGCGCTGGACGGGCTCCTGCCAGCGCTTGCCCGACTTCGTCAGCTTCGACAGGAGCGCGTGCAGCTCCTGCTCGGAGTAGGTGTAGATCGTGTCGTTCGGCTTCGATCCCGGGTTGACGACGACGACACGGTGCAGCGGTGGCACCGCGGCATAGACGCGGCCCTCGTCGATGAGCGGACGCATGTAGCGGAAGAACAGCGTCAGCAGCAGCGTGCGGATGTGCGCGCCGTCGACATCGGCATCGCTCATCAGGATGACCTTGCCGTACCGTGCCGCGTCGATGTCGAACGAGCGGCCGGACCCGGCGCCGATGACCTGCAGGATGGCGGCGCATTCGGCGTTGCCCAGCATGTCCGCGACCGAGGCTTTCTGGACGTTGAGGATCTTGCCGCGGATCGGCAGCAGCGCCTGGTATTCGCTGTTGCGGGCGAGTTTGGCCGTGCCGAGCGCGGAATCGCCCTCGACGATGAACAGTTCGGATGCCGAGACGTCGTTCGTGCGGCAATCGGCGAGCTTGACCGGCAGTGACGACGACTCGAGCGCGTTCTTGCGTCGCTGGGTCTCTTTGTGTGCGCGCGCCGAGAGGCGGGCCTTCATCTCGGAGACGACCTTTTCCAGCAGCAGCGCGCTCTGCGCCTTGTCGTCGCGCTTGGTCGACGAGAACTTCGCGGTGAGCTGCTTCGTGACGACGTTCGCCACGATCTGCCGCACGGCCGGCGTGCCGAGCACCTCTTTGGTCTGTCCTTCGAACTGCGGTTCGGCCAGGCGCACCGTCAGCACGACCGTGAGGCCCGCGAGGATGTCGTCCTTCTCGATCTTGTCGTTGCCGACCTTGAGGCGACGTGCGTTCTGTTCGATCTGCGAGCGGAGGACCTTGACGAGTCCGGTTTCGAATCCCGCCTGGTGGGTTCCGCCTTTCGGCGTCGCGATGATGTTGACGAACGATCGGTTCACCGTCTCGTAGCCCGTGCCCCACCGCAGTGCGATGTCGACGTGACACGTGCGCTGCAGTTCGGTGGGCACCATCGCGCCGGTCTTCTGCAGGACCGGCACGGTTTCGGTGAATTCACCGTCACCGGTCAGCCGCCACGTGTCGGTGATGGGTGTGTCGGGCGCGAGGAAATCGGCGAACTCGGAGATGCCGCCGTCGAACCGATAGGACGTCACGACGGGTTCGCCGTCGGCGGTGGCGGCGACGGTCGACGGGCGCTCGTCGCGGATGACGATCTCGAGCCCCGGGACGAGGAAAGCGGTCTGTCGCGCGCGCTGCTCGAGCTCGACCAGGTTGAATGCGGCGTCCTTCGTGAAGATCTGGCCGTCCGCCCAGTAGCGGATGCGGGAGCCCGTCACGCCCTTCGGTGCGCGTCCGACGACACGCAGCTCGGAGCTCTTCTCGAAGGGCGTGAAGACCGAGGTCGGTTCGGGGCCCGAGAAGATGCCGGGCTCGCCCCGGTGGAACGACATCGCCCACGTCTTGCCACCGCGGTCGACTTCGACATCGAGACGCTCGGACAGGGCGTTGACCACCGATGCGCCGACGCCGTGCAGCCCACCCGAGGCGGAATACGACCCCCCGCCGAACTTGCCGCCGGCGTGCAGCTTCGTGAAGACGACCTCGACGCCCGACAGTCCCGTCCGAGGTTCGATATCGACGGGGATGCCGCGTGCGCGGTCGCGCACCTCGACACTGCCGTCGGCGTGCAGCACGATCTCGATGTGCGAGCCATGCCCCGCGAGGGCTTCGTCGACCGAGTTGTCGATGATCTCCCACAGGCAGTGCATGAGACCGCGCGAGTCGGTCGAGCCAATATACATGCCGGGCCGTTTGCGGACTGCTTCGAGGCCTTCGAGCACCTGGAGGTGATGGGCGGAGTACTCAGCAGTCACAATCCTCAAGGGTATCCGCGCCCGGCGACAGCGGGCCCGGGACACACGGCAGCCCCGCGGTCCGTACGCGGACAGCGAACGACGACCGGTTCCGGGCATTCCCTGCCGGAACCCATGGTTGTATTTCTCAGACCAGCTGTCGGCTCTGCATACCCGAGGAGGAACCGAGATGACCACGCTTTCGACACCTGCCGAGAACACGGCCGTCCTCGAGCACCGCCTCACTGCGATCGACCGGTGCGATTCGTGCGGCGCTCAGGCTTACATCGCCGCCGAGGTGAACGGCACCGAGATGCTCTTCTGCGCCCACCACGGGCGCAAGTACGAAGAGAAGCTGCGCGCCGTCGCCACGTCGTGGCACGACGAGACCGCGCGGCTCGACGAAACCCGCTGAGGACGCGCTCGGTTCAGAGCTGGATGGCTGTGAACTGAGCGTTCCGTGCGTGACGCTCGATCGCTGCACGGGCGAGATCGGCATGCTGATCGAGGGTCGAGTGTTCGGCAGCGACGACGTATTCCGCTCCCGCACGCGCCGCGGCGCGGCGGAGGAGCGCGTCGGCGAGCTGCGGATTGAGCGGCAGCACGGGGCCCTGCACGTTCGTGGCATAGAGTCCCTCGACGCGGAGAGTCTCGCCGCCGCCCGCGACACCGCCCCGACCTGACACGACGGTTCCGTAACGCGCATCCGCCGGTGCTGCCGGGAGCAGCGTCCACTCCGACGCATGGTCTTCGAATCCGACGAGACGACCATCGGGAGTGTCCGCCACGATGTACCCGACGCGGCGGGTGCGCGTGCGCGCGACGCGGGCAGGAATCAGGCCCAGGCCTTCCAGCCGCGAGTCATCGAGCAGGTCGATCCCGTCGCTGAGCAGCTCGGCGCCGCCGCCGACGCACAGGATCGCCGTGCCGTCGGAGTGTTGCGCCGTGATCCACTCGCGTCGGGCGAGCAGGTCGGCATGCACTGTGCGCATGGCGGAGAGCGGACCGTTGCCGATCACGATCGCATCGGCGTGCTCGGGGGCGGGGTCGCCGATGCCGACGCGCGTCACCTCCGGTGTCAGACCCGCGAAGCGCGCACGTGTCGCGAGCACGTCGACGTTGCCGCGGTCTCCGGTCACACCGAGGAGATCGGGATACAGCTGCACGATCGTGAGCGTCGTCATCGCCGGGCCACTTCCTGGTCGCCGTAGCCGAGCACACGGCGACCGCTCATCATGAGTTCGTAGTTGACGAACCAGACCTGACGTCGCGTCGCCGTTTCGGGGAATGCGCGCATGAGCTGCACCGCCTTCTCCATGTCGGGCTCGACGACGCCGATCGGGATACCCGCATAGGCGAGCCGGGTCGCGATCTGGTGGGCCTTCTCGCCCGTCACGACATCGACGTGGTCGAACGCGGACAGATCGACGTCGTACAGCCACGAGATGTCCGGTGTGCCCTCGTCGATCGCCATCAGGACGCGCTCCGGCGCCCCGTCGAGGGCGTCGACGTTGAGCTGCAGGCTCGGTCCGTTCTTGAACATGACGAACTCGACCTGCTCGCCTGCCGGGTCGCGACGCAGCGGCACGAGCTCGCCGCGCCCGTAGGCGGGTGCCATCCGCGCGAAGCCCGCCGACGCGGCATCCGCGTGGAAGCGATCGCCGAGCACGTGCAGGGCGACGCTCGCGGCGGCCGCTGCGTCGACAGCGTAGTGCAGACCGCGCGCGGGGAGCGTGATGCGGATGCGCTCGCCCGCGAGATCCAGCTCGACGTCGCGCCCTGCGATGGACACGACCTCGGACTCGTACACGCGCTGGTGCGTGCCGGCGACGCCGCTGCGCGTGTCGATCGCGTTCACGAGCCCGTGGGCCGATGCGGCGACGACCTCGGCGGAGGCGCCGAAGAACGATGCGGGTGCCCGCAGCGAGGACTCGTCGACCTTGCTCAGGTAGGGATCGTCGCCGTTGACGACGACGCGCACCGAGGCGCGCGTCGCGGCGTCGAGCATCATGTCGGCGACGCGTTCGGTCTCATAGAAGCGGTACAGCTGGTCGACCTGGACGTTGAGGGCCAGGATGACGCGTGGGCCGAGGATGTCCGCCAACTCGGACGCGAAGCCCTCGTCGACCTCGAGCACGGCGACATCGGCGCGCACCTTCCCGGTGAGCGTCGCATCGGCCAGCAGGGCGCTCGTGACGCCCTGCGGCAGGTTCGCGCCGGTCGGGTTGGTGAAGACCGTCAGTCCGTGAGCCCGCAGGATCTCGCTGATCATGTGGGTCGTGGTCGTCTTGCCGTTCGAGCCGAGCACGAAGACGACGCCGTACGGGAACTGCCCGCCCAGCGTGTTCAGAAGCGTCGGCGCCAGCCGATTCGCGACGTACCCGGGGAACGCCGACCCGCCGCCGCGCAAGCGCGTCGCGAACCGCGCGAGCTTGCCGGCGACGATCGCCGGAACGTACCGGAGGCCGCTGCCGTGGCGCGGGCTCACTCGAGATAGTCCCGCAGCGACTGCGAACGGCTCGGGTGACGCAGCTTGGCCATCGTCTTGGACTCGATCTGACGGATGCGCTCGCGCGTCACGCCGAAGGTGTCGCCGATCTGGTCGAGGGTCTTGGGCTGGCCGTCGCCGAGTCCGAAGCGCATGCGGATGACGCCCGCTTCGCGCTCGGACAGCGAGTCGAGGAGAGACTCGAGCTGACGCTGCAGCATCGTGAAGCCCACCGCATCCGCCGGGACGACCGCTTCGGTGTCCTCGATCAGGTCACCGAACTCGCTGTCGCCGTCTTCGCCGAGGGGGGTGTGCAGCGAGATCGGCTCACGGCCGTACTTCTGCACCTCGACGACCTTCTCGGGCGTCATGTCGAGTTCGCGGCTGAGCTCTTCGGGCGTGGGCTCGCGACCGAGGTCCTGCAGCATCTGCCGCTGCACGCGGGCGAGCTTGTTGATGACCTCGACCATGTGCACGGGGATGCGGATGGTGCGCGCCTGGTCGGCCATCGCGCGGGTGATCGCCTGACGGATCCACCACGTCGCGTAGGTCGAGAACTTGAAGCCCTTCGTGTAGTCGAACTTCTCGACGGCACGGATGAGGCCCAGGTTGCCCTCCTGGATGAGGTCGAGGAACTGCATCCCGCGGCCCGTGTAGCGCTTCGCGAGCGAGACGACCAGTCGCAGGTTCGCACCCAGCAGGTGGCTCTTGGCGCGCTGTCCGTCGCGGGCGACCCACTGCAGGTCCAGTCCCAGTTGCGCCGACTTCTCGGCCGCCGACATGTGCGACAGCTTCTCTTCGGCGAACAGACCCGCCTCGATGCGCATCGCGAGCTCGACCTCTTCGGCCGCGTTCAGCAGCGGCACCTTGCCGATCTGCTTGAGGTAGTCCTTGACGGGGTCGGCGGTCGCGCCGGTGATCTGCGTCGAGTAGACCGGGACGTCCTCGTCGTCGGAGGACGAGATGACGATCGCGCCCGTGGGCAGCGGCTCGGTGAATGCCGGCGTCTTCGTCTCTTCTTCGTCGTCGTCGACGTCGTCGGTGTCTTCCGAAGCCTTGCCCTTGCCTGTGGCGAGCTTGGCGTCGACGTCGACCTCGGTCTCTTCGTCGATCTCGTCTTCGGTCTTGGCCGCCTTCTTCGGCGCGGCCTTCTTGAGAGCCGCCTTCTTCGCGGGAGCCTTGGTCGCGGGTGCCTTCGCCGCGGGCTTCTTCGCCGCGGGCTTCTTCGCCGCGGGCTTCTTCGCCGCAGCCTCCTGCTCGGCAGCAGTGGTCTCGTCCGACTCGACCGCCTTGGCGGCACTCGAGCGGGCTTTCGTGTTCGTGCCTGGAGTCACGTTCTGCCTTTCACCGGTGAGACCCGGAGGGGTCCGGCGCCGGTAGATTTCGGACACTAGTAAGACCCTTGTCAAGTCCGCGGCCCGACAGGGTGGGCCTGTGGGACGGTTGACAACGGGTCAATGCATCCAGTATCGCATACTCATCCCACGACATTCGTCCGCCGTGATAGGGGTGTGCAACAGGGTGCCCTTGGGTCAACCCCGAGGGGCCCCGAAGCATTCCCCGCGTCAGCCGCGTGTGTCGTCGTCGCCGCTCGGCCTACTTGCGAGGAAGCGCTCCAGTTCGGCGGCGAGCTCGTCGGCGCTGGGCAGATCGCCCGTGTGCACCATGGGCGCGGCGAGGGTCGAACCGGCCATATAGGCGTCGTAGCGCTCCTCGAGCGCCTGGAGCATGCGGGACAGCTCGTCGCTCGCGGCCACCTGCTCCTGCACGCGCGTGAGATAGTCGCGGTTCTCGTCGCGCAGATCGTCGCCGGCGAAGACGAGGCCCGTCGCGACGGTGAGGCTGTCGAGTGCCGCCAGGGCCGCGGCGGGGTACTCCGTATCTCCGAGGTAGTGCGGCACGAGCAGCACGAAGCCGGCGACGCGGGCCCCGGCCTCGGCGAACCGGTACTCCAACAGGTGCCCGGCCGTCGCCGGGACCTGCGTGTGCGGCTGCCAGACCGAGTGCGCCTCCGTCAGATCTTTCCGCGTGCCGCTCACGGTCGTGCCGATCGGGCGCGTGTGCGGCACGGGCATGGGGATCGCGTGCACCCAGGTGACGGATGCCACGGAGTACTCGTGCGCCAGCGCGACGACGGCCGTCGCGAAGGCCTCCCACGAGAAATCGGGCTCGTAGCCCGAAAGCAGCAGGAACGGTTGGCCGAGCGTGTCATGCGCGAGCGAGAGCTCGAGCCGCGCCGGACGGTAGTCCGTCAGATGGTCCTGTTCGAACGAGATGATGGGGCGCCGCGCCCGGTAGTCGAGCAGCGCGTCGTTGAGGAACACCGCGATCGGGATCGGCTGCAGGGTGTCGCGGAAGTGGTCGACGACCTGACCGACCGCTCCGCCTGCGTCGGTGAAGCCGGTCAGCGCGATGACGAGCGGCAGGCTCGCCGGAACCGGCGGCGCCGATACCGAGCGCTCGAAGAGCGGACCGTGCGAGGGCATGCGTCCATGCTACGAGTCGCGTCCGACGCGCGGGTCGCGCCGATCCCGCTCACAGCGAACGCCGCCATCTCTAGGATGGAGGACATGTCGTTCCCCGACCTCGAATACCGCACCGATCCGATCCGAGAGGCCGACGCCGACGCCCTCCTCCTCGCACTTCCTCCTATAGAGGACGACGATGTGCTCTCCGACTGGCCGGGGCTCGCGCAGGCGTTGTCGTCCATCGGCTTCACGGGCGCTCCGGGCTCGTACGCCCGGGTCTCCGCTCCCGAGAGCACCAGCCTGCCGCTCGCGCTGGTGGGCACCGGGTCTGATCCGGATGCCGCCGCGCTGCGCGATGCGGTGGGCACCGGCATCCGCTCTCTCGTCGGATTCGAGCACGTCGCCGTCGCCGCGCCTCTCGCCGACCCGCAGCTGTGGTCCGCGGCAGCGGAGGGCGCCGGACTGGGCGGCTACCGCTTCAAGGGATACAAGTCCGAGGCGCCCAAGCCGCGTGCGTCGCGCGTCGTCGTGCACGGGACGGCCGAGGCCGAACCGGGAGAGATCGCCGACATCACGGCGATCGCCGATGCCGCGGCCCTCGTGAAGGACCTCGTCTCGATCCCCGCGGAATGGCTCGGTCCCGCTGACTTCGCGGAGCGCGCCGTCGCCGCCGTGGAAGGTCTCGGCGTATCGGTCGACGTGCTCGACGAAACCCAGCTCGCCGAAGGCGGGTACGGCGGCATCCTGGGCGTCGGACAGGGATCCGATCGTCCGCCCCGCCTCGTCCGGCTCGAGTACGCGCCCGAGGGCGCCGAGCGCCACGTGGCGCTGGTCGGTAAGGGCATCACGTTCGACACCGGCGGTCTCTCGCTCAAGCCGCCCGCGTCCATGGTGGGTATGAAGTACGACATGTGCGGCGCGGCGACGGTGCTCGCGGTACTGCGCGCGGTCGCGGCGATCGGTCTTCCCGTTCGAGTCAGCGCGTGGCTGTGCATCGCCGACAACATGCCGTCCGGCAGGGCAACGCGCCCGGGCGACGTGCTGCGCATGCTCGACGGGACGAGCGTCGAGGTCACCAACACCGACGCCGAGGGCCGTCTCGTCCTCGCGGACGGGCTCGTCGCCGCCAGCCGCACCCAGCCCGACGTGATCGTCGACGTCGCGACGCTGACCGGGGCGATCATCGTCGCGCTCGGCACGCGCCACACCGGCGTGATGGGCGATGACCAGGCGGTGGCGGACTACCTCGCGGCCGCCGCGGCCGTGGGCGAGCCCGCGTGGCAGCTGCCGCTGCCTGCACACATGGCCGAGGATCTCGACTCCCCCATCGCCGATATGCAGAACGCCAAGATCGGCGACCCCGCCGGTGGGTCGATGTTCGCAGGACTCTTCCTGCAGCGCTTCGTCGGACGCGTCGGCGACGACGCGGATGCGCCGCGCATTCCGTGGGTGCACCTGGACATCGCCGGCGTCGGCATGAACAAGGGCTCCGGCTACGGATTCACTGACAAGGGACCGACCGCCGCAACCGTGCGGTCGCTCATCCGCTTCATCGCGGGAGAGGGAACACGATGACTGACCACACTTTCGACCTCGTCGTCCTCGGTGGCGGCAGCGGCGGCTACGCCGCAGCGCTCCGGGCTGCCGAGCTCGGCAAGACCGTCGCCCTGATCGAGAAGGACAAGGTGGGCGGCACGTGCCTGCACCGCGGGTGCATCCCCACCAAAGCGCTGCTGCACGCCGCCGAAGTGGCCGACACGGCACGGGATGCCGCAAGCATGGGCGTGCGCGCGACGCTCGACGGCATCGACCCCGAGGGCGTGCGCGCCTACCGCGAGGGCATCGTCGCGAAGAAGTTCAAGGGGCTCGAGGGCCTCATCAAGGCGCGCGGCATCACGGTCGTCCCGGGAGAAGGACGCCTCGAGGCAGGACCGGCCGTCCGAGTCGGCGATGACCTCTACCGGGGCACCGATGTCGTGCTCGCCACCGGTTCCTACAGCCGCACGCTTCCCGGTCTCGAGATCGGCGGGCGCATCCTCACGAGCGAACAGGCTCTCGCGCTCGATGTGATCCCCGACCGCGTCATCATCCTCGGCGGCGGGGTCATCGGTGTCGAGTTCGCGAGCGTGTGGCGCTCGTTCGGCGTCGACGTGACGATCATCGAAGCGCTGGACCACCTCGTGCCCAACGAGGACATCGCCCTGAGCAAGGGCCTCGAGCGTGCGTTCCGTCGCCGAGGCATCGCCTACTCGCTGGGCGTCCGCTTCCAGTCCGCGACGCAGACCGACGACGCCGTGACGGTGACGCTCGAGAACGACAAGAGCTTCGAGGCCGACTACCTGCTCGTCGCCGTCGGACGCGGTCCTGCAACGGCGGGGCTCGGCTTCGAAGAGGCAGGACTGACGGTCGACCGCGGCTTCGTCGTGACCGACGAGCGTCTGCGCACGGGGGTGGCGAACGTGTGGGCCGTGGGCGACATCGTGCCGGGCCTGCAGCTCGCGCACCGCGGATTCCAGCAGGGGATCTTCGTCGCCGAGGAGATCGCCGGGCTCGAACCCGAAGTGATCCCCGACGTGCAGATCCCCAAGGTGACCTACTCGCACCCCGAGGTCGCCTCGGTCGGTCTGACCGAAGCGCAGGCGGTCGAGGCGCACGGTGCCGACGGGATCGTGTCATACGACTACAACCTCGCCGGAAACGGCAAGAGCGAGATCATCGGCACGGGCGGCCTCGTGAAGGTCGTCCGCCAGAAGGACGGCCCCATCGTCGGCGTGCACCTGCTCGGCGACCGCGTCGGCGAGCTGATCACCGAGGGTCAGCTCGCGGTGGGCTGGCAGGCGCACCCCGAAGACATCGCCCCCTTCATCCACGCCCATCCGACGCAGAGCGAGGCGCTCGGCGAAGCGTTCCTGGCTCTCGCGGGCAAACCGCTGCACGCGCTCTGACCTGCGCGCGCATCGGCATCACTAAGCTAGATACGACATCAGTCATCCTGAAGGAGACAAGCCCATGAGCACTTCCGTGGTCCTCCCCGCGCTCGGCGAGAGCGTCACCGAGGGAACGGTCACCCGCTGGCTCAAGAACGTCGGCGACACCGTAGAGGCGGACGAGGGATTGCTCGAGATCTCTACCGACAAGGTCGACACCGAGATCCCCTCCCCCGTCAGCGGCGTGATCGAAGAGATCCTCGTGCAAGAAGACGACACCGTCGAGGTGGGCGCTGTGCTCGCGAAGATCGGCGACGGTTCAGGAGCGGGATCCTCGGATGCCGCACCCGAAGCCGCTGCGCCGGCTGAGGAGCCCGCGCCCGAGCCGGCCGCACAAGAAGCCGCACCCGCCGAGGCCGCACCCGCTGAGGCCCCGGCCGCGGAGGCTCCCGCGCAGTCGGATGCCCCCGCCCAGGCGGCGTCCGAAGGCAAGCAGGTCGTGCTGCCGGAACTCGGCGAGAGCGTCACCGAGGGAACCGTTACCCGCTGGCTCAAGCAGGTCGGTGACGAGGTCGCCGTCGATGAGCCGCTGCTCGAGATCTCGACCGACAAGGTCGACACCGAGATCCCGTCCCCCTACGCCGGCGTGCTGCAGAAGGTGCTCGCGGAAGAGGACGAGACCGTCGAGGTGGGCGCCGTGCTCGCCGAGATCGGCGACGGTGCGAGCGCTGCCCCGGCCGACACGCCTGCCGCCCCCGAGCCCGAGGCGAAGCCCGAGCCCGCAGCGGCACCGGCCGCGCAGGCCGCTGCTCCGGCACCCGCCGCACAGGCCGCTGCTCCGGCACCCGCCGCACAGGCCGCTGCTCCGGCACCCGCCGCGCCTGCCCCCGCGGCAAGCACGGCCGACGCACCCGCGTATGTGACACCGCTCGTCCGCCGCCTCGCGCAGCAGCAGGGCGTGGACCTCTCGACGGTGACCGGCACGGGCGTCGGCGGACGCATCCGCAAGGAAGACGTGCTCAAGGCTGCCGAAGCTGCATCGAAGCCGGCCGCTGAGGCGCCCGCAGCCGCACCCGCTTCGCTCGAGGTCTCGCCTCTGCGCGGAACGACGCAGCCGATGTCTCGTCTGCGCAAGGTGCTTTCGGAGCGTGCTGTCGCCTCGATGCAGCAGACGGCGCAGCTGACGACGGTCGTCGAGGTCGACGTGACGAAGCTCGCCGCCTTCCGCGATCGCACGAAGGCCGACTTCCTCGCCAAGACGGGCGACAAGCTGTCGTTCCTGCCCTTCTTCGCCCTGGCGGCCGCGGAAGCACTGCAGGCCTACCCCGTCGTCAACTCGACGGTCGACGGCACCGACATCGTGTACCCGGCGTCCGAGAACCTCTCGATCGCCGTCGACACCGAGCGGGGTCTGCTCACGCCCGTCGTGCGCGACGCCGCGAGCAAGAACATCGCGCAGATCGCCCGCGAGATCGCCGATCTCGCAGCCCGCACGCGTGAGAACAAGCTCAAGCCCGATGAGCTCGCCGGCGGCACGTTCACGCTGACGAACACGGGATCGCGCGGGGCGCTCTTCGACACGCCCGTCGTGTTCCTTCCGCAGTCCGCGATCCTCGGCACCGGAATCGTCGTCAAGCGCCCCGGCCTTGTGACGGTCGACGGCAAGGACGCGATCGCGATCCGCTCGTA
Source organism: Microbacterium sp. NPDC055910 (assembly GCF_042271185.1). Taxonomy (NCBI): domain Bacteria; kingdom Bacillati; phylum Actinomycetota; class Actinomycetes; order Micrococcales; family Microbacteriaceae; genus Microbacterium; species Microbacterium sp. NPDC055910. Next base: position 53,139 of record NZ_JBHJZS010000002.1, on the reverse strand, counting down.
CGTCTACCTCGCGCTGTCGTACGACCACCGCATCATCGACGGAGCCGACGCCGCCCGCTTCCTCGGGGCCGTCAAGTCCCGGCTCGAGGCGGCGGACTTCGAGGGCCAGCTCGGCGCCTGATCTGACGCATCCTCATGGCTGTTGCGCGGCGTAGACGTCGCGCAACAGCCATGAGTCGTCTGTGCGCTGGATGACCACGAGTTGAGACGCCTCGTCCGGTGCGTCGACTCTCAGCACGGCCACACCTCCGAAGTCGTCGAGCAGCGTGACGCTGCGGTCGCTCGCGTTGCGGTCGATGGGCCCGGCGGAGAACGTCGCGCGCGGATCCGTCTGCACCTCGGTGAGGCATTCCACCGACGAGCCGCAGGCGTCGCGCGCGGTCAGAAGGCGGGCCAGGACCGAGGCGTGATCGTCGCCCGCGCTCTCGGGCGGTGATGTGCTCTCTTCTGACGGCGGCGCGCTCTCGAGAGACGGGGCTTCGCCCGTATCGGCCGTCTCGACGACCTCGCCCGTCTCGATGACGTCGGCCATCTCTGCCGCGGGCGTGTTCGCCGCGACGGGCTCGGCGTCACCGGGCCAGAAGGCACCGACGGCGATGACAAGGCCCGCGACGCCGGCGGCAACGGCCCACGGCCGCCCGTGCGTGCGGGTGCCGCGTTCGCGCCATCGCCGCCATACTCGCGTCGTCGTGCGCGACACGAGGTCGGAGACGTCGGCGTCGACGTGTCGGGCGAGACTGTCGAAGAGGGTGCCTCGCTCACGTGCCTCGGCCGGTGTCGTGACGGAGCGCTCGCGCGCTGTCGATGACGCTTCCGAACGCCACGACGCGGACGGCGCAGCGAGGACCGCGTCGCCGAGCGGCTCGGGTCGGGCCAGTGCGAACAGCTCGTCTTCGAGCCGTGCGACGGCGGGATCGGTGAGCGCGCGGGTGGTGATGGTCTCGATCAGGTCGTGCCAGACGGGGGACGACGGCTCGGCGAGCTCGTCGAGCAGTCGGGTCGAGGCCTCGACCGCGTCGTCGGAGGAGAGCCCGGTCGCCAGCACGGGCCTGCCGGCGTCGGTCAGCCACCACTCCCCTGTCACCGACGCTTCGTCGAGCGTGCGAGGGATCCGAGCAAGCTCGGCGATACCGCGCAGCACGCTGACGGCGATCGTCACCCGCTCGCCGTTCGTGAGCTCGACACGTGCTTCGCGTCGGCGACGAAGCGCGTCCGCCACGCGGCGCGGGCACGCCGGAAGGACGACGTCATGGCCATCCGTGCGGCGCGCGATATCGAGGCAGGCGAGCACGTGACCGCCTTCCGAGGCATGCCACCCCGGCCACGAGTCGTCGAACACCGAGGCATCGGTGAGCACGCGCGATCGTCCGTCGGCAAGACGCACGAGGGTACCCGGCCACGGCGCGTCCACGCCCGCCGTCACACGTCGCACGACGCGGTAGGGCTCGAGCAGGCGCTCGTTCGCGGCGGTCGGCATACGAGAAGTGTGTCCTGCGATCGGATGACGCCGAGGGGCGAGCGGAGCATCTGTGGGTGATGCGCCGGTCGATCGGGTTGGGGAGGAACGGTCACAGGAGCGGAAAAGGTAGGCTGGGTCTCATGGCCCGCAGTACCGCTCCCGAGAAGCGGCCCGGCTTCTTCTCGCAGATCCGCACCCTCTACGTCTTCACACAGAAGGCGTTCCGGTGGCTTCCCTTCCTCCTCGTCGGCATTCTGCTGGTGGGCATCGGAATCGGCGTCACCGTCGGACTCCTCATCCCTCCGACGGCAGTCTGGAGTGTCATCCTGTGGGGTGTCACGGGACTCATGTTCGGCATCCTGGGCTCGCTCATGGTGATGACGCGGTTGTCGACACGCGCGATGTACACGCGACTCGACGGGATGCCGGGGGCCGCGGGCCACGTCATCTCGACGTCGCTCGGGCGCAAGTGGCAGGCCAGCGAGATGCCCGTCGGAGTGAACCCGAAGACGCAGGAGGCCGTGTTCCGCGCGATCGGCCGCGGAGGCGTCGTCATCATCGGCGAAGGTGCCCGCGGGCGCCTCACGCGCCTTGTGAACGACGAGCGCATGAAGGTGCAGCGCGTCGCCTCGGGCGTGCCGATCACGGTGCTCTACGTGGGCCACGGTGAAGACGAAGTGCCCATCAGCAAGCTGGCGCCGACCATCAAGTCGCTGCCGAAGTCGATCGATCGGGCGACGATGGCCGCTGTCATCAAGCGTGTCGATTCGGTGTCGCAGTCGCTCGCCTCGCTGCCGATCCCCAAGGGGATCGACCCCACGAAGGCCCGGGCGCCGCGCCCGCGCTGACGAGCGTCAGGCGCGGACCAGCACCGTGCCCGCTGCTTTGTCGAGCCGCGTCGGCGAGAGATCGAGTAGCCGCGAATGCGGCGTATCGAGATCCGTGTGGGGTGGGTCAGGCGCGGATGAGCACCGTGCCCGCTGCTTTGTCGAGCCGCGTCGGCGAGAGATCGAGTAGCCGCGAATGCGGCGTATCGAGATCCGTGTGGGGTGGGTCAGGCGCGGATGAGCACCGG
>NZ_JBHJZS010000002.1:0-50506 GCF_042271185.1 Microbacterium sp. NPDC055910 | reverse complement strand
TGCCCGCTGCTTTGTCGAGCCGCGTCGGCGAGAGATCGAGTAGCCGCGAATGCGGCGTATCGAGATCCGTGCGGGGTGGGTCAGGCGCGGATGAGCACCGTGCCGGCTGCTTTGTCATGCAACCCGCGATTGTCGGCATCCCAGATCGCTGCCGGGATGACCAGCAGCAGCAGCAGCGTGCGCACGATGGGACGCCACAGTCCGGTCCACCCGCCCGTCGCGAGCTGAAGGCGCATGCCCAGCAGTCGGTGTCCGGGACTGCCGCCGATCGTGGGGATGAACAGCACCTGCACGGCGGCGAAGACGATCATGGGGGCGAACATCGTGAGTCCGGCTTCGGCGGGCAGTGCGAACTGGTCGTATCCGAAGAACGCGATGGCGATGATCGTCGCCGTGACGTAATCGATGAGAAGCGCGAGAACGCGGCGACCGAGCTTGGCGATACTGCCGGGCCCGGTGGCGGGAAGACCGAGCCTTTCGCCGGGGTAGGAAGTGGCAGGAAGTGCGTCGGGCATGCCCCCAGCCTACCGAGCACCGCGTAACATGCCGGAAACACCGGTGTCATGGCAGGGCAACTCCTGCGCGGTACCGTGCCAGACGTGCCCGGCCCGTTCGCGGTACGAAACGAAGCCCTAACTCTGGAGCGTCAATGTTCAAAGATCCATCCGAGGTCCTGACTTTCATCAAGGATGAGGACGTCAAGTTCCTCGACATCCGTTTCACGGATCTCCCGGGTGTGCAGCAGCACTTCAACATCCCCGCTTCGACGGTGGATGAGGAGTTCTTCACCGAGGGGCAGCTGTTCGACGGCTCGTCGATCCGCGGCTTCGCCAGCATCCATGAGTCGGACATGCAGCTGATCCCGGACGTCGGGACCGCGTACCTCGACCCGTTCCGCGAGGCGAAGACGCTCATCATGGTCTTCGACATCTACAACCCGCGCACGGGCGAGGTGTACGGCAAGGATCCGCGTCAGGTGGCCAAGAAGGCGGAGAAGTACCTCGCATCGACCGGTATCGCCGACACGGCATTCTTCGCACCTGAAGCGGAGTTCTACATCTTCGACGACGTGCGCTACGACGTGACGGCGAACCAGAGCTTCTACCACGTCGACTCCGAAGAGGGTGCGTGGAACACCGGCCGCGTCGAAGAGGGGGGCAACCTCGCGAACAAGACCCCCTACAAGGGCGGGTACTTCCCCGTGTCCCCCGTCGACAAGCAGGCGGATCTGCGCGACGACATCAGCCTGCGCCTCATCGACGCCGGTCTGCACCTGGAGCGCGCACACCACGAGGTCGGCACGGGTGGTCAGGCCGAGATCAACTACCGGTTCGACACGATGGTCAGCTCGGCGGATGACATCCTCAAGTTCAAGTACATCGTCAAGAACACGGCGCTCGAATGGGGCAAGGTCGCGACCTTCATGCCCAAGCCCCTGTTCGGTGACAACGGCTCGGGCATGCACACGCACCAGTCGCTGTGGCTCGAGGGCAAGCCGCTGTTCTACGACGAGAAGGGCTACGCAGGGCTCTCGGACACGGCTCGCTGGTACATCGGCGGCCTGCTCGCGCACGCACCCGCGGTGCTGGCGTTCACGAACCCGACGCTCAACTCGTACAAGCGACTCGTGAAGGGCTACGAAGCCCCCGTCAACCTCGTGTACTCCGCCGGCAACCGCTCCGCCGCGATCCGCATCCCGATCACGGGTGCGAACCCGAAGGCCAAGCGCGTGGAGTTCCGCGCGCCCGACGCGTCGAGCAACCCCTACCTCGCCTTCGCGGCACAGCTCATGGCCGGTCTCGACGGCATCCTGAACCGCATCGAGCCGCACGAGCCGGTCGACAAGGACCTCTACGAGCTCCCGCCCGAGGAGGCCGTCAACATCCCGCAGGTGCCGAACTCGCTGCTGGACTCGCTCGAGGCGCTGCGCGCCGACCACGAATTCCTGACGCGGGGCAACGTCTTCACGCCCGAGCTCATCGAGACGTGGATCGAATACAAGATCGAGAACGAGATCCGCCCGATCAGCGCGCGGCCGCACCCGTTCGAGTTCGAACTGTACTTCGGCGTCTGAACGTCATCGAACCCGCCTTTCCCGCCTGACACGGCCGGGGAAGGCGGGTTCGTGCGTTCGGCTCTGCCAGACTGACCGGAGCCTACTCCGGAGGAACAATGACAGACGTCGCCGCTGCCCCGACGCGTCCACGCAGGCGGGGCCGACGCATCGTCCTCATCACGCTCTCGGTCATCGTCGGGATCGCTGTCGTCGTCGGCGTCGTCGGCTCCATCACACCGTGGCCCTCGGCCATGCTGATCCGCGCCGTGTTCGAGCGCGGCGGGACAGCGACCGCGGCAGAGATGGAGCGGCACCAGCCCGTCGGCCCCGTCGACGAGACACTCGACATCCACTACGGCGAGCCGGGCGATGAGACGACGACACTCGACGTCTTCACGGTCGCGGCTGAAGGCGAGGCCCTTCCCACGATCGTCTGGATCCACGGTGGCGCATGGATCTCGGGATCCTCCGCGAACGTCGACCCCTACCTGCGCATCCTCGCCGACGAGGGCTACACGGCCGTCGCCCTGAACTACGGGCTCGGCCCGGAGGCGACCTACCCCACGGCCGTGAGGCAGCTCAATGACGCGCTCGCCTACCTCGACGAGCACGCGGCCGAGCTGCGGATCGATCCCGACCGCATCATTCTGGCCGGTGACTCCGCCGGCGCCCAGCTCGCGAGCCAGCTCACGACGCTCACGACGAACGACCGCTATGCCCAGCTGCTGGGCATCGAGCCCTCGCTCGACGCGTCGCAGCTGATCGGGGTCATCCTGAACTGCGGCGTCTATGACATGCCGGCGATGGCCGAGCTCGACGGCTTGATCGCGTGGGGCCTGCAGGTCTCCCTATGGGCCTACACGGGCACGAAGAGCTGGTCGGCGACCTACGAAGGCGCCACGATGTCGACGATCGATTTCGTCACCGAGGACCTTCCGCCGACGTACATCAGCGGAGGCAACGGCGACGGCCTCACGTGGCTGCAGTCGATCCCGATGTCGACGGCACTGCAGGATGCCGGTGTCGAGGTCACCGAGCTGTTCTGGCCCGCCGATCACACTCCGGCGCTCCCCCACGAATACCAGTTCCATCTCGACATGCCCGAGGCACAGCAGGCGCTGGATGACACGATCGCGTGGCTCGCCGAGCTCACGGCGTCGGATCAGCCGTAGAAGAGCTTCTCGAAGACACGGCGCGCGCGGCGCGTGACGCCCAGGTAGTCCTCTTCGACCTCGGTCGCCGCGCGGGGCGGGTAGCCGAGCAGACGGCCGATCCCGTCGAGCTTCTTGCGGTCGGTCGGGAGCAGATCGCTCGTCTGTCCTGACAGCAGCGTGTTCGCCGAGCGCAGGCGGCTCGCCAGTCGCCAGGCCGCCGTGAGTCGTTCTGCGGCGACCGCGCTCACGAGACCGGCCTCTCGCGCCGCAGAGAGCGCCCCGAGCGTCGACGTCGTCTGCATGCCGGGAACGGCATGCGCGTGCTCGAGCTGCAACAGCTGGACGAGCCACTCGACATCGCTGAGCGAGCCGGGGCCGAGCTTGAGATGCCGCGCGGGGTCGGCTCCCTGAGGCAGCCGCTCGCTTTCGACGCGCGCCTTGATCCGCTTGATCTCGCGCATACCCTGCGGATCCGCGGATGCCGGATACCGGACGTCGTCGGCCAGCGTCATGAAGTCCGCCAGCAGGTCGGGACTGCCTGCCACACCGCGCGCGCGCAGGAGGGCCTGAGCCTCCCACGACAGCGACCAGCGCCGGTAGTACTCGGCGTACGAGTCGAGGGAGCGCGCGACGGGCCCCTTGCGCCCCTCCGGTCGCAGGCCCGCGTCGAGATCGAGGGGCATGCGGTGATCCTCGGAGTGCTGACGCAGCGCCGTGACGATCCGCACGGCCAGGGACTGGGCGCGTTGCGGGTCGACGCCGTTGGCCCGGTAGACGTACATGATGTCGGCGTCGGAGCCGAAGCCGAGCTCACCCCCGCCGAAGCGTCCCATCCCGATGACGGCGAACTCGAACGCGTCGTCCTCGTCGGACACGACCTCGCGACGGACGGCGCGCAAGGTCGCCTGGATCGTCACGTCGGTGATGTTCGTGAGCGCCGCGGCGACGTCGGCGACGTCGGAATCGGCTCGGAGAGCGCCCATCGCGGTGCGCAGCAGCTCTCGGCGGCGGAGCGCCCGGACGGCGCGCATCGCGGCAGCGATCGTGCCGTGTCGCGTCTGGATCGCTCGCGCCTCCTCGAAGAGCACCGCTGCCGAACGCGGGCGCAGCAGAGCGGCGTCGTCGAGCCACGCGGCGGACTCCGGTATCCACTCCATGAGGTCGGCCACGTAGCGCGATCCCGAGAGCACGTGTGTGAGATGCTCTGCCGCCCCCGATGAGTCGCGCAGCATCCGCAGGAACCAGTGCGTGGACCCGAGTCTTTCGCTCAGGCGCCGGAAAGCGAGCAGGCCGTAATCGGGGTCGACGCCGTCTGCGAACCACCGGATCATGACGGGCATGAGGTGACGCTGGATCGTCGCCTTGCGGCTGAGCCCGCTCGTGAGCGCCGTGATGTGGCGGAGGGCACTCGCGGGGTCGGCGAAGCCGATCGCGGCAAGACGGTCGTGTGCTTGGGAGATCGAGAGTGCGCGCCCTTCTTCGGGCAGCATCCGCTCGTCTGCCGGCAGTGCGGCGACGGCCGAGAGCAGCGGCCGGTAGAACAGCCGAACGTGGATGTCGCGCACTTCGCGCTTGATGGCCTCCCAGCGCTTCCACAGCGCGTCACCGCTCGCGGCCAGGCGTGACGATCGTGCCAGGATGCGCAGATCGTCGGGGTCATCGGGCATGAGGTGCGTGCGGCTCAGCTGACGCAGCTGCACGCGGTGCTCGAGCAGGCGCAGCTCGCGATAGTCGCGAGAGAACGCGGCGGCCTCGGCCCGGCCGATGTAGCCCTCCGTGACGAGGGCCTCGAGCGCCTCGAGCGTGCCGCGTTGACGGATGCGGTCATCGGCAAGCCCGTGCACGAGCTGCAGCAGCTGCACCGTGAACTCGATATCGCGGATGCCGCCGGGCCCGAGCTTGAGCTGAAAAGGCACTTCGGCGGGCGGGATGTGCTCGGTCACGCGTTCGCGCATGCGCTGCACGCTGTCGACGAAGTTCTCGCGCGCAGCGCTCGTCCACACCTTCGGCAGCACGGCGTCGACGTAGGCCTGGCCCAGCGTCGCGTCGCCCGCGAGTGGGCGTGCCTTCAGAAGGGCCTGGAACTCCCAGCTCTTGGCCCAGCGGTCGTAGTACGACAGGTGGGACTCGAGCGTGCGCACGAGTGCCCCCTGCTTGCCCTCGGGGCGCAGATTGGCGTCGACCTCCCACAGGGGCGGCTCCATCTCGAAGCCCGAGATGCCGCGCATCGTCTGCACGGCCAGCCGCGTCGCGATGTCGACGACGCGGCTCTCCCCCGCCTCGGCGAGCGTGTCGTCGTCGGCACCGCCGACGAAGATGACATCGACGTCGCTCACGTAGTTCAGCTCACGCGCACCGGCCTTGCCCATGCCGATGATCGCGAGCGCTGTCGCGGCGACCTGCTCGCGCGGAAAGAGCCCGGCACCGGCGATCCCCGTCGAGATCCGGGTGCGGGCAACGGACAGTGATGCTTCGAGCGCTGCACCCGCGGCATCCGCCAGCGTCGCCGCGACCGCCGGAACCGCATCGACGGGGCTCTCGTCGAGCAGATCGAATGCGGCGATCCGGGCGAGCTGCCGGCGGTAGCGCACGCGCAGCGCGACCCACGACGCCTCGTCGCCGTCGGCTGCGAAGCCGTCGACGTCGCCCACGGAATCGAGCAGATCGGCACGCAGCTCGTCCGCCGTCGGCAGGGCGGATGCGCCCCCGGCCAGGTGGAGGATCTCTTCGGGATGCCGGAAGAAGAAGTCCCCGAAGCCCGTGGACGCCCCGACGACCGCCCACAGGGCACGCCAGCCGGGTTCGTCGACGATGAGCGCGCGCACCGAGTCGGGATCTCGGCGCCCGATGCTCGCGATCGCCGCGAGCGCGGCGTCCGGATCGGCCGCGGCGGACGCCGCCGAGGTGAGCGCGTCGCGCGTGAGACCCGTCTCGGCCTGCAGCTCGCGCAGCAGCGCATCCGTCTCGGCGAGCCGAGCGAACCCCTGCCGGGCGAGAGCGGTCAGAGACGATGTGCGTGCGCTCGCGGACATGCGTGACCGGTCAGAGCATCTCGAGGTTGTTCTTGAGCTCGAACGGCGTCACCTGGGCGCGATACTCCTGCCATTCCCTGCGCTTGTTGAGAAGCACGTAAGTGAACACCTGCTCGCCGAGCGTCTCGGCGACGAGCTCGGACTCCTCCATGTAGCTGAGGGCATGGTCGAGACTCTGCGGCAGCGGCGCGAATCCGAGCGCGCGTCGCTCGGCGTCCGTCAGGGACCACACGTTGTCTTCGGCCTCGGGCGGAAGGTCGTAGCCCTCTTCGATGCCCTTGAGTCCGGCGGCCAGCAGCAGCGCGTACGCGAGGTACGGGTTCGCCGCCGAATCGAGCGCGCGATACTCCACGCGCGAGGACTGACCCTTGTTCGGCTTGTACATCGGCACCCGCACGAGTGCGGACCGGTTGTTGTGACCCCAGCAGATGAAGCTCGGCGCTTCGTCACCGCCCCACAGCCGCTTGTACGAGTTGACGAACTGGTTGGTCACGGCGGAGATCTCGTTGGCGTGACGCAGCAGGCCCGCGATGAACTGTCGGCCGACCTGGGAGAGCTGGTACTGCGCTCCCTCTTCGTAGAAGGCGTTCTGGTCTCCCTCGAACAGCGACATGTGCGTGTGCATGCCGCTGCCGGGCTTGCCGCCGAGGGGCTTCGGCATGAACGTCGCGTAGACGCCCTGCTCGATCGCGACCTCTTTCACGACGGTGCGGAAAGTCATGATGTTGTCGGCGGTCGCGAGGGCATCGGCATAGCGCAGATCGATCTCGTTCTGGCCGGGGCCGCCCTCGTGGTGACTGAACTCCACCGAGATGCCGAGGTCTTCGAGCATGCGCACGGAGCGGCGACGGAAATCGTGCGCCGTGCCGCCGGGGACGTTGTCGAAGTAGCCCGCCGAGTCGACGGGAACCGGTCCCTCCGGCCCGAAGGACGAGGACTTCAGCAGGTAGAACTCGATCTCGGGGTGCGTGTAGAAGGTGAAGCCCGCATCGGCGGCCTTCGCGAGCGCACGCTTGAGAACGTGCCGAGGATCCGCGACGGCGGGCTGGCCGTCGGGGGTCGTGATGTCGCAGAACATCCGCCCCGTCGGATCGATCTCGCCGCGCCAGGGCAACGTCTGGAACGTCGAGGGGTCGGGGTGTGCCAGCAGATCCGACTCGTACGAACGGGTGAGACCCTCGATGGCCGACCCGTCGAACCCCAGACCCTCTGTGAAGGCTCCCTCGACCTCGGCGGGTGCGATGGCGACCGACTTGAGGGTTCCGATCACATCGGTGAACCACAGCCGGACGAACTTGACGCCGCGCTCCTCGATCGTCCGCAGGACGAAGTCGCGCTGCTTGTCCAATGTCACTTGCCGGTGTCCTCGGAGGACTCGCTCTGCCCCGAACCCCAGCCGTCCTCGCGGGCTTCGTCCTCGGACCACGCGCGCGAACGCTCACGCAGGACCTCAGGTGCCCGTGCGGCCTCTTCGGCCGTGTCGAAAGGACCTGCCCGGTCGATCGCGGGAGACTCGAAGCCCTTCTCCACGTCACCCGTCGTGAGGTTGTACCAGTACTTCTCGTTCTCGCTGGACACCGTGGCTCCTCCCATGGGGCGGCCGCGCCCGGATTCCCGGGCGTGTGTGGACGGATCCGCCATGGTCGATCCTACTGATGCGGCGGATGCTGCTGGATAGGCTGGCAGGCATGGCAGAACTCGCGACACGGGCCGTCGGCGTGGACATCGGCGGCACCGGGATCAAGGCCGGCGTCGTCGATCTCGATCGTGGAGCGCTCGCGAGCGAGCGCATCAAGGTCTCGACGCCTGCGGGAGCCGAGCCCGATGATGTGCTGGCCGCCGTTCGTGAGGTGCTCGACCGGCTCGGGATCGGAGACGAGGACACCGCGCTCGGCGTGGCCTTCCCCGCGGTCGTCAAGCACGGGCGCACCCTGTCTGCCGCCAACGTGTCCGATGCCTGGATCGGGTTCGAGGCGGAGAAGTTCTTCGAGGACGGACTCGGTCGCGAGATCCACTTCGCGAACGACGCCGACGTCGCCGGGGTCGCAGAGCTGCGCTACGGCGCGGCGAAGGGGCAAGCCGGACTCACGATCCTCACGACGCTCGGAACAGGTATCGGCACCGCCATGCTCTACAACGGCGTGCTCGTGCCCAATACCGAGCTCGGGCATGTCCAGCGTGCGAAGCACGGCAAGGATGCCGAGGCGTATGCCGCCTATTCGGCGATGGAGCGCGACGACCTCAGCTGGAAGGAATGGGCGAGCCGGCTGCAGTGGTATTACGGCCACATCGAGTCCCTCTTCAGCCCGGACCTGTTGATCGTGGGCGGAGGCGTGTCGAAGCACGCCGACAGCTTTCTGCCGTTGCTGGATCTCGACACGCCGATCGTGCCGGCCGTGCACCGCAACAACGCCGGAATCATCGGCGCGGCTGCGCTCGCGCTGGGCTGACGACCCTTCGACAAGCTCAGGGACCGGTTGCGCGCTCAGGGACCGGTGCAAGCTCAGGGACCGGTGCGCGCTCAGGGACCGGTGCGCGCTCAGGGACCGGTGCGTGCTCAGGGACCGGTGGGCAGTTCAGGTGCGAATGGGCCGGCCTGTACGCCGGGTTCTGTCCGGGGGCCGAAGCCCCGTGGACGGTCATCTCTCTCGGCGACACGTTGCCGTGCCGCTCCAGCGGTCTACCCGGGGACTCGGCGGGCCGCGTCATCATCCCCTGTATGACCTTGCTCCGGGCGAGGTTTGCCGTGCGATTCGCGTCACCGCGAACCCGGTGGTCTCTTACTCCACCCTTTCACCCTTACCCCGGCTCGCGCCGGGGCGGTCTGCTCTCTGTGGCACTGTCTCGCGGATCACTCCGGGTGGGTGTTATCCACCGCCCTGCCCTGTGGAGCCCGGACGTTCCTCGGCGCGACACGGCGAACCGTGCGCGACGCGACCGTCCAGCCGACCCATTCGCAGGAATGATTCTACCTTCCTCGTGAAAATGCCGATTCACCGGCTCCGAATCCGATAGCCTGTGGGTCACCACGGAAGCGAACTGGGATCGCCCCGTGGTCGTCAGCCTTTGGGGAGGCATAACAGGCATGCGAAAAATCATGACTACTGCGACGGTCGCAGCAGCACTCATTCTGGTCGGACCTCTCGCGGCTTTCGCCGATGAACCCGAGAGCAACGCGCCGGTCACGATCACTGTCGACATCGATGCGGGCTACACGCCGGGTGTGCCGACGGAGCCCTCGCTCGCGGGAACCGTCGTCACCGGTGAATGCGTGCAGGGTGTGCCGTGGATCGGCTACGACGTCGTCCGGCACGACCCTGAGGGTGTGGCCACGACGACCGCGGCGGAACTCGAGATCACCAACGGCGTCGAACGGGTCACCCTGGATCTCGGTGAGTTCGTCGACGACCGTGTGAGCGGTCGCGTGCTCTGGCCCGGAACCACCGTCGACGCGTCGGGTGCCGTCACAGGCTGGACCGGAATGGTTCAGAATGCCGACGGCGCATGGGTCGCGACCGATGGCAACTACGCCTGGACCCGCGATGACATCCGCTCGGTGATCCGTGCCGATGCAGAACTCGCCGTGCTGCTGTCGTACCCGCTGTCGACTCCGGAGTGCCTGAGCCTGCCGCTCACCGACGGCGACGGATCCCCCGCGCAGCTTCCCCTGACGGGGCTCGACGCGGCGGTCATGCCGATCGCGATCGTCGGTGGGATCGCGCTCCTGGCCGGCGTGGGGTTCTTGGTGATGCAGCGCCGCCGTCGCGTCTGAGACGTCTTCGCACACCGCGCCGCGACGGACCAGCTCGTACGGCGAAGTCACAGCCACAATCGCGCCGAACAGGAGTAGCCTGTGGTGCACCGCGCGCGGAGGGGAAACGCGTTGCGGTCGCGAAGCCTTTGGGGAGGCGACCATGCGAACGATCATGGCTGCAGCGACGATCGCAGCGGCACTCATCATCACCGGACCACTCACTGCGGCCGCCCAGGACTCCGAAGCGAGTCCAGCGCCGGTCGCAGACGCCGACGGATACACGCCGGATGAACCCACGGCGCCGACGCTTGCAGGTTCCACCGCGGTGGGCGAATGCGAGGCGGACGTGCCGTGGATCAACTTCTCGATCGCGCTCACGGATCCGGACGATCTCGCAACGGACAAGACCGCCACGATGGTTCTGGCCGGGGGCGGGAACACCGTCGAGATTCCACTCGGAGAGCTGGTCGACGACAGGCTCGCCGGGAGAGTCCTGTGGCCTGGGGCATCCGTCGGTTCGGATGGCACGGCGACCGGATGGCCCGGTTGGGAGCAGCTGCCCGGCGGCGAGTGGCGGGAAACCGACGCGAACTTCGGCTGGACACGTGGCCCGATCACGGCGTACATCGAGGTCAATCCGCAACTGGCGGTGCCTTTGTCCTACCCCGATGCGTCACCGAACTGCGTGCTCGGCCCGCGACCTGCCGTCTTCTCTGCGGGGCTGCCGGCGACGGGAGTCGGCGCCGCGGTGATCCCCCTCGGGATCGGTGGGGCGCTCGTCGCGATCGCCGGGCTCGGCCTGCTGGCGATCCACCGGCGCCGCGCGCGTGCCTGAGCGTTCCGGACGGTCGTCGCGCACGCGGACGCCGTCTCGTTCGCGACGCTGGATCGTCGGAGCATGCGTCGCCGTGTCGGTGCTTCTCGTCGGGGCAGTCGTGTGGGTCGGCGTCCGCGCAGTCCTGGTCAAGGACGAGCTCGAATCGATGATGGAGCTCATGGGTCCGGTTGGCGAAGCCGCGGACGCACGTGATGTCGATCGCCTGGAGCAGCTCGTCGGCCGTGTTCACACCCACTCCGCCCACGCGCAGTCTCTGACGGGCGATCCGGTGTGGCGACTGGCAGAGGCCGTGCCGATGCTCGGCCCGAACATGACGGCGGTCCGTCTCGTTTCGCACAGCCTCGCCGAGATGTCGCGCACAGGGCAGCCGCTGCTCGAATTGGCGTCGGCGACCGCCTCGGATTCGACCGTCTCCTCCGTCAAGCTGCTCGCGCAGGCGCGGGAACCGCTGCGTGACGCGGCCGACGCCTTCACCAGGGCCGATGGCGACCTGCGTGCGGTGCCGGGCGACGACCTGATCGACCAGGTCACGGAAGGCGTCACGGCGATCCGGAGCTTCACCCGAGCCGCCGTGCCGCTCGTCACGACGCTGGCCCAGAGCGCTGACGTGCTGCCCCGCGCCCTCGGTGCCGATCAGCCGCGCACCATCCTCGTCATGCTGCAGAACAGTGCGGAGCTGCGGACCGCCGGAGGTGTCGCCGGGTCGTTCGTCCTCCTGCGATCGGACGGCGGCGAGATCACCGTTGTGGATCAAGCGGACTCGTCCTCCTTCGAGGGCAGGTCGAAGCCGGTCATCGAGGCGTCGGATCCGTCGGGCGAGCTCTACGGCGATGTCTTCGAGCGCTACGTCCAGAACATCTCGATGACGCCGGACTTCGCCCTGACCGGGGAGCTCGCGAGCGCGTGGTGGGAGGAGTACTCGGGCGAGGCTCCCGACCTCGTGCTGTCGTTGGACGTACCCGCGGTCGCGGCCCTCCTCACGTCCGATCCACTCGTCCTCGCCGATGGATCGGAGCTTGCCAGCGAAGACCTCGTGCAGAAGATGCTCGTCGACAGCTACTTCGAGCTCGACCGTGACGCGCAGACGGAGTTCCACAGGGTCGTCGTGGGCGCGGCGATCTCGCGTGCGCTCACGCAGGGCGCGGATCCGATCTCGTGGGCCGAGCGACTCATGTCGCCGCTTCGCGACGGACGGATCTCGCTGTGGAGCCCGGATCCCGGTGAGCAGGCTGTGATCGCCGGCACGGAGTTCGGGGGGCCGTCTTCGCGGTTGGCTTCAGCCGGCGACGCCGCGTACGCCGTCTGGCTCAACGATGCGACGACGGGAAAGATGAGCAGCAACCTCGACGTCGATATCCAGGCGGGCGAGGTCATGTGTCGCAGCGACGGTCGTGCAGAGACTTCGATCGCCGTCACGCTCACCAACACGGCGCCGCCGACAGCCGCGGACTGGCCGTGGTGGGTCACGGGCGGCGGCATCGAAGGCGTACCACCCGGTCATATCGCGACCGACGTCACGGCGGCGGCACCACGAACGGCGTTCTTCGGAGGTGTGACCGTCGATGGCGAGATCGTGCCCTCGGTCGAGGCCGAGGATGACACCTACGCGGCGAGCAGAGCGAGGATCACCGTGGCGCCCGGCGAATCGAGCGCTGTGGAATTCCGATTCATCGCGGAGGATGCGCACGCCTCATCGCCGACGGTGCTGCACACGCCGCTCATGCGAGAGCTCGTCGTGAGCGACTACACCCCCACCTGCCGCTGACCCGGCCCTACTCCTGCGCCGAGTCGGCGACGCGCAGATCCAACGGGAAATCCAGCGGGAAGTCGCCGAAGAGGTGCCGGGTCGCCGCAGCCGCGGCATCCGTGACGGCCACGGAGACGTCGTCCACCATCGCCGCGGGCGCGTGCACGATGACCTCATCGTGCAGAAAGAAGGCGAGGTGCGGTGTGCGCGCGAACACGGCGCCGGACCGCGGAGCCGGAGCGTGCGTCGCCGAGGGCATCGCCGCGAGGCGCCGGCGGATCTCGGCCAGCCAGGCCAGCGCCCACTCGGCGGCCGTCCCCTGGACGATGAAGTTGCGCGTGAAGCGCCCGCGGTCGCGCGCCGCTCGGCGAGCGTGCGACTGCTGACCGGCGGACGCGCCGTCATCGCTCGCGCGCGCTTGCGCATCGGCCCACTCGGCCGACGGGCGCGGTGACGTGCGGCCGAGCCACGTCGACACGACGCCGCCCTGCTCGCCCGTCGCGGCTGCCGCGTCGACGAGCCCCATCGCTCGCGGGTATGCGCGACGCAGTCGCGGCACGAGACGGCCCGAGTCCCCCGTCGTCGCGCCGTACATCGCGCCGAGGACCGCGAGCTTCGCCTCGGCGCGGGTCGGCACGGCGCCGCCGTCGACGATGCCCTCGTACAGGTCGCGACCGTTCGCCGCAGCCGCCAGGGCGGTGTCGCGCGACATCGCGGCGAGCACGCGGGGCTCGAGCTGCGCGACGTCGGCCACGATGAGCTTCCAGCCCGGATCGGCGCGCACAGCGGCGCGCAGCTGCCGCGGCAGCTGCAACGCTCCCCCGCCCGATGACGCCCACCGGCCCGTCACGACGCCCCCGGGCACATAGACCGGCCGGAAGCGGCCGTCAGCGACCCACTCGTCCAGCCACGCCCAGCCGTTGGCCGACAGCAGCCGGGTGAGCTTCTTGTACTCCAGCAGCGGCTCGATGACGGGATGCGTGTGCTCGGCCAGCTCCCAGCGGCTCGTCGACGTGACGAGCACACCCGCGCGGTGGAGGGCCCGCAGCAGCTTGGGATGCGAGTCGAGGTTCGCGTGCGGATCGCCGAGACCCTCACGCACGCGCTGCGCCGCCTGCACGACGAGGGCGGGCGATCCGCCGCTCGCGGGGCGCGGGCCGAGCACTCCCGTCAGGATGCGATCGTGCTCGGCGGCGTCCCACGGAACTCCCGCGGCACGCAGCTCGACCGCGATGAGCGCCCCGGCCGATTCCGCGGCGGTCAGCAGGCGCAGGCGCGCGGGGTCGGTAGAGGTCGCCATCGCGGCGCGCTGACGCAGCAGCTCGTCGCGCGCCGCGTCGAGCCGGTCGGGCAGGGCGGATGCCGCCGTGTCGACGACGTCGAAGAGCGCCGGTGTGTCATCGACCGGCACCGGGGCGGCATCCCATGGCGACGGTGCCCGCGAAGCGGCATCCGTCACCAGTTCGCTGTCCCGCAGGATCGCGCGGCACAGGCGCAGGTCGTGACAGCGCTCGACGCGCACGCCGCTCCCGAGAAGCGGTGCGTACCAGGCAGGCGTGTCGCTCCACACCCAGCGCGGATGGCCCAGACGCTCCTGCGCGGCGACCCACGTGCCCAACTCGGACCGGGCCAGGGTGAGCCGTTCGAGCTCTGTTCCCCCGGCGTCGAGCGTGACGATGCCGACGTCGTCGCCCGCGCGGCCGACGACGATCCAGGCGGGGGCGTCAGCGCCCGTCACTGCTCACAGGCCGGATTCCTCCGTGCGCACGAGGATGCAGCCGCACTCGGGGCAGGTGAGAACGGCGTCATCGGGCGCGGTGCGCAGGGTCTGCAGATCCGTGCCGGAGAGCACCATGCGGCATCCTTCGCACGTGCGCGCGTGCACGAGCGCCGCACCGATCCCGCGAGAGGCCAGCCGTTCGTAGTGGGCGAGGAGGTCTGCCGGAACATCGCCGGCGACCGCGGCGCGATCGCGCGTCGCGGCATCGAACGCGGCCGTCGCCTCGGCGACGACTCGCTTGGCCTCGGCACTCAGCTCGGCGCCCTCGGCGTTGGTCGCATCGATGAGGCCCTCTTGTTCCGCGACGGCGGCGTCGGCCTGCTCGAGACGTTCCATCGCTTCGAGTTCGGCGTCCTCGAGCTCGCTCTTGCGGCGTGCGAGCGCCTGCAGCTCGCTCTCGAAACCCTGCGCCTCTTTCACGTTCGAGGTTGCCCCGAGCCGTTCGGAGTCGCGTGCGGCCCGCGCGTCGACGATGGCGACATCGGACTCCAGCCGCGAGATCTCGGTGCGCACGTCGTCGCGGACGCCGAGGCGGGTCGTGAGCTCTTGAGACAGTTCCTGCCGACGGGCGATCAGCTCCTTCACGCGCGCCGCCTGCGGCGGATTGCGGCGCAGGTTCTCGGACTGGCGGATGCGGACGTCGAGGTCGGCGAGATCCAAGAGGCGACGCTGGTCTGCGGGGCTGGCATTCACCCCTCAAACCTACCCCGCCCGATCGGCGCCTCGCGGGTCAGAGCTGCAGGACCCAGGTCGCCACCAGGAAGTAGATGATGAGGCTCGTCGCATCGCAGAACGTCGAGATGAACGGTGTGCTGAAGACGGCAGGGTCGGCCCGCAGCGTGCGCGCGAGCATCGGCATGATGCCGCCGACCGTCGCCGCGAGCGTGCAGATCGCGAACAGCGTTGCACCGATCACGAGGCCCAGGGCCGCGCCGAAGACGAGACCCGCGATTGCGAAGCCCAGCACGCCGAGCATGCCGCCCAACAGCGCGCCGACACGCACTTCGCGCCAGGCGACGGCGAGCACGTCCCGCGTGGACACTTCGCCGACGGCCAGAGCGCGCGTCACCGTGGTCGCCGCCTGCGCGCCCGTGTTGCCGGCCGTGCCGGTGAGGAGCGGAATGAACAGGGCGAGCGTCACGACCTGCTCGAGCGTCGCTTCGAAGACGTCGATCACGCCGACTGTCAGCAGGGCCGACACCGCCAGGGCGAGAAGCCAGACGACGCGCGAGCGCACGATGCCGAGCACGGGTGTCGTGAGGTACGGGCGGCCGAGCGGTTCGGATGCACCCTGGCGGGCGGCATCCTCGTCTTCTGCCCGCTCGAGGATGCGCGCGGCGTCATCGACGGTGAGGATGCCGAGCAGCCGGTCCTCGCCGTCGACGACGGGTGCTGCGAGCAGTTGCGCGTCGACGAGCGAGCGCGCGGCGATTTCAGCATCGTCGCTCGCGTGCACGTGACGGGCATCGGTCATGAGGTCCGAGATGAGCGTGTCGGACGGGCCCATCACGAGATCGCGCAGGCCCACGACACCGAGCACGCGCCGCTCGGCGTCGGTGACGGGCAGGGTGTAGACCGTCTCGGCATCGCGCCCCCGGTGTCGGACGTGGCTCAGGGCGTCGCCGACCGTGAGCTGGGGCTGCAGGCGCACGTACTCCGTGCTCATGAAGCGACCGATGCTGCCGCCCGGGTAGCCGAGCATGGGCGCGGTGAGCTCGCGCTCCCGCGCCGACAGCCCGCTCATGAGCTTCTGCGCGACGCCCGCGGGGAGCTCGTCGATGAGCTGGGCCCGATCATCGGGATCGAGTTCTTCGAAGACGCGCGTGACGTCCTCATCGCGGAGTCCCCGGAACAGCTCCGCACGGATGCCGTTGTCGAGCAGCTCGAAGACTTCGAGGGCCTTCGCCCGGGGCAGCAGTCGATAGAGCACGGCGCGGTCGGCGGCGTCTTCGCGTTCGAGCAGGCGCGCGATCTCG
Source organism: Microbacterium sp. NPDC055910 (assembly GCF_042271185.1). NCBI lineage: Bacteria > Bacillati > Actinomycetota > Actinomycetes > Micrococcales > Microbacteriaceae > Microbacterium > Microbacterium sp. NPDC055910. Next base: position 34,169 of record NZ_JBHJZS010000002.1, on the reverse strand, counting down.
TGCGCATCCTGCTCGGCGAGGAGCCCGCCCAGGCCCGCGAGGTCACGATCGCGCAGCACCGGTTCGATCCTCGAACGCAGCTCTTCGAACTCGTCATCCATTGCCGCATCATCGCAGAACCGCCGCGGGAATGTCGGTGGGCCCTGCCGGGATCGAACCGACGACATCCACGGTGTAAACGTGGCGCTCTACCAGCTGAGCTAAAGGCCCTTGCTCGTCGATTCTAGGGTGCACGCATCCCCGGCTCCGCGCACCCCAACCGCGCTAGGCTGAGAGACGGTGATTGTGCACGAGCGACAACGTCGTGCGTCCATCAGTAGCGAATACCTGGCATGACCCGCCAGAACGACGAAAGGTCTCGCGTGACTGTCAACGACCAGGACCCCTACTCCCAGGAGCCGCAGGACAGCGACCCCGAGGAAACCTCGGAGTGGCAGGAGTCCCTTCAGCAGCTCGTGCAGGCCAAGGGGCACGGACGTGGTCGCGAGATCATGCTCAGCCTGCTGCACACCTCGCGTGAACTGCAGCTCAACGTGCCGCAGGTCCCCACGACGGACTACATCAACACGATCGCTCCGGACAACGAGCCCGAGTTCCCCGGCGACGAAGAGCTCGAGCGGCGCTACCGTCGGTGGATCCGGTGGAACGCCGCCGTCACGGTGCATCGCGCGCAGCGCCCCGGCATCGGGGTCGGTGGCCACATCTCGACCTACGCGTCGTCGGCGTCGCTGTACGAAGTCGGATTCAACCACTTCTTCCGCGGACTGGATCACCCGAGCGGCGGAGACCAGATCTTCATCCAGGGCCACGCCTCCCCCGGCATCTACGCGCGTTCGTTCCTCGAAGGACGCCTCACCGAAGCGCAGCTCGACGGGTTCCGCCAGGAGAAGTCGCGGGCGCCGCACGGCATCCCCTCCTACCCGCACCCGCGGCTCATGGGCGACTACTGGCAGTTCCCCACCGTCTCGATGGGCCTCGGTCCTATCAACGCCATCTATCAGGCGATGACCAACAAGTACCTCACGAACCGCGGCATCAAAGACGTGTCGGATTCGCACGTCTGGGCGTTCCTCGGCGACGGCGAGATGGACGAGGTCGAAAGCCGCGGTCAGCTGCAGGTCGCCGCGAACGAGGGGCTCGACAACCTCACGTTCGTCGTGAACTGCAACCTGCAGCGCCTCGACGGTCCGGTGCGCGGAAACGGCAAGATCATCCAGGAGCTCGAGAGCTTCTTCCGCGGTGCCGGCTGGAACGTCATCAAGGTCGTCTGGGGCAGCGGATGGGACGAACTGCTCTCGCAGGACGCCGACGGTGCCCTCGTCCGTCTCATGAACACGACGCCCGACGGCGACTACCAGACCTACCGCGCCGAAGACGGTGCGTTCATCCGCGACCACTTCTTCGGGCGCGACGAGCGCACGGCCGCTCTCGTGAAGGACTGGTCCGACGAGGACATCTGGGGCAAGCTGCGCCGCGGCGGGCTCGACTACCGCAAGGTGTACGCCGCCTACAAGTCCGCGACCGAGCACAAGGGGCAGCCGACCGTCATCCTCGCCAAGACCATCAAGGGCTACGGTCTCGGCCACCACTTCGAGGGTCGGAACGCGACCCACCAGATGAAGAAGATGACGCTCGAGGACCTCAAGCAGTTCCGCGACTCGATGCGCATCCCGATCTCGGACGAGCAGCTCGAAGAGAACCCGTACCTGCCGCCCTACTACAACCCCGGCGAGCAGGACGAGACGATCCAATACCTGCGCGAGCGTCGTCGCGAACTCGGCGGATTCCTGCCGGAGCGCCGCACGCACCACGTGGGCCTCCAGCTGCCGGGAGACGAGGCGTACGCGCTGCCGAAGAAGGGCTCGGGCACGCAGGAGATCGCCACGACGATGGCGTTCGTGCGTCTGCTGAAGGACCTGCTGCGCTCGAAGGACTTCGGACACCGCATCGTGCCGATCGTCCCCGATGAAGCCCGCACGTTCGGCATGGACGCGTACTTCCCCACCGCCAAGATCTACAACCCGCACGGCCAGAACTACACCTCGGTCGACCGCGAGCTGCTCCTGGCCTACAAGGAGAGCCCGCAGGGGCAGATCATGCACGTCGGCATCAACGAGGCCGGTGCGGTCGCCGCGTTCACCGCGACGGGCACCTCGTACTCGACGCACGGCGAGCCGCTCATCCCCGTCTACGTCTTCTATTCGATGTTCGGCTTCCAGCGCACCGGTGACGCGCAGTGGGCGGCCGGCGACCAGATGGCGCGCGGCTTCATCATCGGCGCGACGGCCGGGCGCACGACCCTGACGGGTGAAGGCCTGCAGCACGCGGACGGGCACTCGCACCTGCTCGCCTCGACCAACCCCGCGACGGTGTCGTACGACCCCGCCTACGGCTACGAGATCGCGCACATCGTGCGCGACGGACTCGAGCGCATGTACGGCGGTGCGCACCCCGATCCCAACGTCATGTACTACCTCACGGTGTACAACGAGCCGCTCGTGCAGCCCGCCGAGCCCGAAGGCGTCGATGTCGAAGGCATCCGCCGCGGCATCCACCGCATCTCGTCGTCCGAGGGCGACGGGCCCCGCGCGCAGCTGCTGGCGTCGGGTGTCGGCGTGCCGTGGGCGCTCGAGGCGCAGGAACTGCTGCGCGAGGACTGGGGCGTCCAGGCCGACGTCTGGTCGGTCACGTCGTGGACCGAGCTGCGTCGAGACGGCCTCGCCGTCGACGAGCACAACTTCCTGCATCCCGCCGACGAGCCGAAGACGGCGTACATCACCGACAAGCTGCGCGGCACGCCCGGCCCCGTCGTCGCTGTGAGCGACTTCATGAACGCCGTGCAGGACCAGATCCGGCCCTGGGTCGAGCACAACTACTGGACGCTCGGCGCCGACGGATTCGGCTTCTCGGACACGCGTGCGGCGGCGCGTCGCTACTTCAAGATCGACGGGCCCTCGATGGTCGTCCGCACCCTGCAGGCCCTCGCGGCCGAAGGCACGGTCGACGCGTCGCTCGCGGCGCAGGCGATCGAGAAGTACCGTCTGCACGACGTCAACGCGGGCACGAGCGGAAACGCGGGCGGCGAGAGCTGACCCGCGCGATGGCCGCCTCCGAAGAAGGAGACAAGACCGAGACGCTCGCCTGGCTGCGGCGCATCTCGGGCGATCTCGCGACCGCGACGATCCAGCGCCTCGATGACACCCTGCCCTGGTACGCCGACATGCCGCCCGCGCGGCGGTCTGCCGTCGGACTCGTCGCGCAAGCCGGGATCACGGCGTTCATCCAGTGGTACGAGGACCCGACGTCGACGCCGTGGATCGCGGCGGACATCTTCGCCGCCGCGCCGCGTGAGCTGCTGCGCAGCGTCAGCCTGCAGCAGACGCTGCAGCTCATCCGCGTCACGGTCGGTGTCACCGAGGAGCGCGTCGCGGGCAAGGGCGAGCATCTGCGCGAGGCGATCCTGCTCTACTCGCGCGATGTCGCCTTCGCCGCCGCCGACGTGTACGCGCGAGCCGCCGAGGCGCGCGGGCTGTGGGATGCGCGGCTCGAGGCGCTCGTCGTCGACTCGATCCTCACGGGCGAGGCCGATGAGGAACTGCCCAGTCGGATCGCGGCTCTGGGTTGGCACGGTCACGGCGAGGTCGCCGTGCTCGTGGGCACGACTCCCCCGCAGCTCGATGTCGATCAGCTGCGCCGCGTCGCGCGCAAACTCGGCATCGACGTGCTGATCGGCGTGCAGGGCTCGCGCCTCGTGCTGGTCGTGGGAAGAGCGGATGCCGCGGGCCGTGAGGACGTCCCCATGGATCTGCCGTTCGTCGAGATCGCGAAACGCCTGGAGCCCGGATTCGGTCCCGGACACCTCGTGCTCGGGCCGACCGTGCCGGCGCTCGTCGACGCGAGCCAGAGCGCCCGCGCAGCGCTTGCGGGATTCGCCGTCGCGCGCGCCTGGCGGCATGCGCCCCGGCCCGTGGAGGCCGACGATCTGCTGCCCGAGCGCGCCCTCGCGGGCGACCCGCTGGCCAAGATCACCCTCGTCGAGCGCATCTACCGTCCCCTGCAGGCACACAGCCCCGATCTCGTCGCGACCCTGTGGAGCTATCTCGACAACGGTCGCTCGCTCGAAGCGACCGCCCGCGAGCTGTTCGTGCACCCCAACACGGTGCGGTACCGGCTCAAACGCGTCTCCGAAGTGATCGGCTGGGACGCGACGGGCCCGCGCGAGGCCCTCATCCTCCAGACCTCGCTCATTCTCGGTTCGATCGGCTCGGATTCGGTGCGCCGACGCCCCGCAGCCCGACGCACGGCCTCATGACCGGCGTCGACGATCTGTACGACGCACACAAACCATCGCGGGATTCTTGTGCGAGACTCGCCAGATCCGCCTCAACGATGATTGGCAGGATGAGTAAGTGATCATTGCGGTCTTCCCCGGTCAAGGCTCTCAGTCCCCCGGTTTCCTGGCTCCATGGCTCGAGCTCGACGGCGTCGCCGCCCGTCTGGCCGCGTATTCCGAATGGGCCGAGGTCGACCTCATCGCCGCCGGGACGGAGTGGGACGCCGATCGCATCCGTGACACGCGCGTCGCGCAGCCGCTCATCGTCGCGGCGAGCCTGCTGTCCTGGTCCGCGCTCGGCGCGACGGACGGCATCCACGGCTTCGCGGGGCACTCCGTCGGTGAATTCGCGGCCGCCGCCGCCGCCGGCATCCTCTCGGAAGAAGACGCCCTGCGCCTCGTCGGCATCAGAGGCCGCGCCATGGCTGAGGCCGCCGCGCTCGAGCAGACCGGGATGAGCGCCGTGATCGGAGGCGACCAGGCGACCGTCGTCGCCCGCCTCGACGAACTCGACCTGACCCCCGCCAACTACAACGGCGGCGGCCAGATCGTGGCGGCCGGTGCGCTCGACGCTCTCGCCGCCCTCGCTGCCGAGCCGCCCGCCGGCACGCGCGTCATTCCACTTCAGGTCGCCGGCGCATTCCACACCCGCTACATGGCACCGGCCGTCGAGGCGTTGCGCTCTGCGATCGAGGGCGTCGACGCGACGGATCCCGCCCGCACCGTGTGGACCAACCACGACGGATCCGCGGTCGCGGCGGGATCGGACTTCACTCGCCTGCTCGTCGACCAGGTCGCCTCTCCCGTGCGCTGGGACCTCTGCATGCAGGCCTTCGGCGACGCGGGCGCTGCCGGCATCATCGAACTCGCTCCCGCCGGCACCCTCGTCGGGCTCGCCAAGCGCGCACTGCGCGGTACGCCGACGGTAGCGCTCAAGACCCCCGGTGACCTCGACGCCGCCGTCGCCCTGCTCTCAGGAGGCAACGCATGACCCGCACGATCGTCCAGCAGACCGGACCGGCCCACACGCGCATCTACGCGTACGGCGCCGCACGCGGTGAGATCTCCGTGCCGAACGAGGACCTCATCGGCCCGATCGATTCGAGCGACGAATGGATCCGCCAGCGCACGGGCATCGTGACACGCACGCGCGCCGTCAAGGAGACGACTGCCATCGAGATGGCGACGGATGCCGCGCGTGAGGCGGTCGAGCGCTCGGGCATCGACCCGGCCCAGATCGACGCCGTGCTCGTCGCGACGATCTCGAACCCCCGGCAGACGCCGTCCGTGTCGGCGATCGTCGCCGATCGCATCGGAGCCAACCCCGCGGCGGCCTACGACCTGAACGCCGCGTGCGCGGGCTTCGCCTACGGCGTCGGGCAGGGCGATGCGCTGATCCGCGGCGGCCTCGCGAACTACGCCGTCGTCGTCGGCGTCGAGAAGCTGAGCGACGTCGTCGACCCGACGGACCGGAGCATCTCGTTCCTCCTGGGCGACGGCGCCGGCGCCGTCGTGATCGGACCCAGCGACACGCCCGGCATCGGTCCCACGGTGTGGGGATCGGATGGCTCGAAAGCGGATGCCGTCACCATGAACGCCACGCTGACGCAGTTCCGCGACGGCGAAGTGCCGTGGCCCACGCTCCGTCAAGAGGGGCCGACCGTGTTCCGGTGGGCGGTGTGGGAGATGGTCAAGGTCGCCCGCCAAGCACTCGAGGCCGCCGGGATCGAGGCATCCGATCTCGCCGCTTTCGTTCCCCACCAAGCCAACATGCGCATCATCGACGAGTTCGCCAAGCAGCTGAAGCTGCCCGAGAGCGTCGTCGTCGGTCGCGACATCGAGACGACCGGAAACACGTCGGCCGCGTCCATTCCTCTCGCGACGCATCGTCTGCTCGAGGAGCATCCCGAACTCAGCGGCGGACTCGCTCTGCAGATCGGCTTCGGCGCCGGCCTCGTGTTCGGCGCGCAGGTCGTCGTGCTTCCGTGACGCGAGCGGCCCCCGCTCTAAACTGAATCCGGGCCGGCCGGTCCGCGAATCCCGAAACAACAGGAGAAACCATGGCACTCACCAACGACGAGGTCCTCGCCGGGCTCGCTGAGCTCATCACGGACGAGACGGGAATCTCGGCCGATGAGGTCGCCCTCGAGAAGTCGTTCACCGATGACCTCGACATCGACTCGATCTCCATGATGACGATCGTCGTCAACGCGGAAGAGAGGTTCGGCGTCACGATCCCCGACGACGAGGTCAAGAACCTCAAGACCGTCGGCGACGCCGTCACCTTCATTACGTCGAACCAGGCGTAGCACGATCACCGGTGGGGGCCTCGGCCCCCACCGGATCAATTTGCGAGGAACATCCCTCTATGACCATGTCACGCATCGTCGTCACCGGCATCGGAGCGTCGTCGCCCCTCGGCGGCACGGCACCCGAAAGCTGGTCCGCCTTGCTCTCCGGCGTCTCGGGAGCCCGCTCCCTCGAGCACGAGTGGGTCGAGCAGTACCAGCTGCCGGTCACCTTCGCGGCCGAGGCGCTCGTGCGCCCCGACACAGTCCTCGAGCGTCCGATTGCCAAGCGGCTCGACCCGTCGTCGCAGTTCGCGCTCGTCGCCGCACTCGAGGCGTGGGCTGACGCCGGCAGTCCCGAAGTCGACCCGGAGCGTCTCGGTGTCGACTTCGCGACGGGCATCGGCGGCGTCTGGACGCTGCTGGACGCTTGGGACACGCTTCGTGAGAAGGGACCGCGCCGGGTCATGCCGATGACGGTGCCGATGCTCATGCCCAACGCGGCCGCGGGGAACCTCTCGCTCCACTTCGGTGCACGCGCCTACGCGCGCACGGTGGCCAGCGCGTGCGCGTCGAGCACGGAATCGATCGTCAACGCCGTCGAGCATCTGCGCGCAGGGCTGGCCGACGTCGTGATCGCCGGCGGCACCGAGTCCGCCATCCACCCGATCACGATCGCCTCGTTCGCGTCGATGCAGGCCCTCTCGCGGCGCAACGACTCGCCCGGCACGGCATCCCGGCCCGGCAGCATCGACCGTGACGGGTTCGTCATGGGCGAAGGCGCCGGCGTGCTCATCCTCGAGACCGAAGAGCATGCCAAGGCTCGTGGCGCCAAGATCTACGGCGCCGTCGTCGGGGGCGGCGTGACAGCAGACTCGTACCACATCACGGCGAACGACCCCGAGGGCGCGGGTGCGGCACGCGCCGTGCGGATGGCACTGGAGATGGCGGATGCCGCCCCCGACGATGTGACGCACGTCAACGCGCACGCGACGTCGACCCCCGTGGGCGACCCGAACGAGTACCAGGCGCTGCGCAGCGTCTTCGGCGACCGTGTCGATGAGATCCCGGTCTCGGCGACGAAGGCCTCGACGGGTCACCTGCTCGGCGGAACGGGAGCTCTCGAGGCGATCTTCACGGTGCTGGCGCTGCGCGACCGCACCGCTCCCCCCACGATCAACCTGACCGAACAGGATCCCGAGGTGCCGTTCCGGCTGTCCGGGACGCCGACGCCCCTGGGCGACGGCGACCAGCTGGCGATCAGCAACTCCTTCGGCTTCGGCGGTCACAACGCGGTCGTCGCCTTCGCTTCGGCCTGAGCGCGCGAGAACGCCCCCGCGATCGATGGATCACGGGGGCGTTTCTCATATCGGGCGGCGGTGATTCGCCTTCTCAGCACCGGGTCACGTCACCGGCTTCCGGTAGTCGCGCCTCGCCGCCGCCCACATCTCACCCCACCTTGTGCAGCCACACGACCGGTGCGTCGTCGCTGGCGTGCCGGAAGGGTTCCAGTTCGTCGTCCCACGCCGAGCCCAGCGCGATCTGAAGTTCTCGCTGCAGCTCCTGCGCGTCGCCGATGGCGAGCTCCATCGCGTACCGGATGCGATCCTCGCCGATCACGACGTTGCCGGCGGAGTCGGTCTGCGCGTAATGGATGCCGAGGCCGGGGGTGTGCATCCACCGGCCTCCGTCGCTGCGCGGAGTGGGGTCTTCGGTCACCTCGAAACGCAGGTGCTCCCACCCGCGGATCGCGGTCGCCAGCGCAGCCCCCGTGCCGGCCGTGCCGTCCCAGTAGAACTCGGCCCGACGACTGCCCTCGAGAACGGGCTGGTCGCTCCATTCGAAGTTGACGGCGCGCCCGAGGGCGCGACCGACTGCCCACTCGAGGTGGGGGCACAACGCTCGTGGCGCAGAGTGGATGAGAACCACTCCACGCGCCTGCGGTGTCGCCATGATGTTCTCCGTTTCGTCAGGTGCGTCTTCCCCTACGACCTGACTCGGTTCATCGTGGCTTGTTCTGTTGTGCTGTGGTCATTATCACCCGAACGCGGCATGAATGACAACCGTGTCATTCCGGCGTGTCATGAGCGATGCCCCCGACCAGAAGGCGGTCGGGGGCATTGCAGAGACGAGAACTCAGGCCTCGCTCATGACATTGCGCATGGCTTGGCCCTTCGCGGCGTAGTAGGCCGCGCGCGCGGCATCCTTTCGCGCCTGCTCGGCGTAGCCGGCCTCGAGCACGTCCTGCGGGACCTCGACGTTGTCGACGCGGTTCACGCCGTTGTACTTCTCGATGTAGGCGTCGAGTTCGGGCCCCGAGGTCCACGAGGTGATGAGGCAGTATCGCGGCTCGTCGCCGTTGTGCGTGGCCGCGTGCCACAGGCGCTGCGTGTCCACGATCAGCTGCGCGCCGGCCGGCAGCGCGATGCGCACCTCGCCCTCGGGGTCGGTGCGGTTCTCACGCAGGACGAAGTAGCTGGTCGCGTCGTCGGTCAGGTTGAAGAACCCGCGGACGACCCAGCCCGTGCCGTCGGGGTTGAGACGGTTGTTGTCGTCCTGGTGCAGGTTGTAGAGGCACTCCCCGTACGGGGTCGGCTGCAGTTCGATGACGCGGCAGCGACCGACGTTGGCACCGGGCTCCTGCGCGCGACGGGCGAGGTTGGGCGCCTTGGCCACCTGCGAGTCGATCCAGACGCCGTCCTTGTCGGTGCGCGGCGGCTTGTGGTTCCAGAAGCCGTTGCATTCGATCTCTCCGAACGCGCTCGCGAGCGGCGCGAAGCGCGTGTCGCCCGAGGACTTCCAATCGTTGTACTCGATGTCGAGCCATTCCTTGGGGTCGAGCTCTTGGTTGTAGCTGTCGAGGACGACATAGCCGGTCTCTTCGAGAGCGGCGGAGGTGATGTAACCCATGAGGTGGATCAGCCTTTCGTAGGGGGCCAGCACGTTTTAACAGGCCCAACTTAGGCAAGCCTACCTCCGCGGTCTGCGTGATTCCCGGAGGACAAGCGGGAGGGTGGGGTCCTCCGAGTCGCACTGGCGGCGCCGGGCTAAACTCGACGGCGGCGGGGCCGCGACGATTCTTCCGCGGATGCTGCACAGCCGACGAGCAGGAGACGAAGCGACGTGATGGCCACAGCCACGAACATCGATGCGACCGCGGTCAACACCATCGCGTGGCTCTCGGCACCGGACACCACGATCGTCGTCCCCGTCTATCAGCGGCAGTACCGCTGGGATATCGGCGGGTGCGAGCAGCTGCTCGCCGACATCCGGGCCGTCGCCGACTCCGAGTCGCGCACGATGCATTTCATCGGATCGATCCTCTCGTCGGTCGACGCCGATTCCGCCGGCGATACCGCCGACCTCGTGCTGATCGACGGCCAGCAGCGCGTCACGACGCTCATGCTGCTCGTCGCGGCGCTGCACCACACGATCGCCGAGAGCGACCCGGATCTCGCCGCCGAACTCCAGGCGGTGCTCGTGCGCGCCGACGATCCGACCCGCACGAAGCTGCGCCCGCACCGCGCGTGGGCCGGTGTCTTCCAAGACGTCGTCCTGGACCGTCGCTCGACCGACATCGGCGAGCGCGACTCGCGCTTCGACGACAACTACGCCTTCTTCCGCAGCCAGATCAGTCCGGGTGAAGCGCCGAGCATCTGGCGCGGTCTGCAGCGACTCGAGCACGTCGCGATCACTCTCGGGGCCGGCGCGAACGCCCAGCAGATCTTCGCGAGCCTCAATTCGACGGGTGAGCCGCTGCGAGACCACGAGCTCATCCACAACTACGTGCTGATGGGGTTGACGCACGACGAGCAGACCGAGATCGAGCAGGACTACTGGGTGCCGATCGAGCAGAACACCGGCTCGGCGATCGGCGCCTTCTGGCGCCACTACCTCATCATGCTCACGGGTCGTGAGGTCGCCGTCGCCGGTGAGCACGGCGTCTACAGCGCGTTTCGCGAGGAGTTCCCGCGCATCGACGTCGCGACCCTGCGCACGCATGCCGAGCAGTGGCGGGCGCACTCCGAGATCTATCGGACGTTCCTCGACCCCTCGCTCGAGGAAGACCCCGAGGTCTCGCGCCACCTGACCTACATCAACACCTTCGGCCGCATCGCCTATCCCCTGATCCTGCGCGCCTACCGCGAAGCGAGTACGGGACAGGCTGAACGCTCCGACCTGCTGGCAACCCTCGAGCACATGCAGGCGCTCCTGCTGCGTCGCACGATCGTGGGCCTCCCGAACGAACGCCTCGTCGCGCGGCTCTGCCGTGCGCGCGACGAGAGTGCGCAGGCGCTCGTGCACGCCATCGCTCGCATCACGCCCTCGGACGAGCGGGTGCGCGTCGCGCTGAAGTACGGCGATCTTCCTCACGCCCACTATGTCCTCGGCAGAATCGCCGGCATCTCGTCTGCGCACGCACTCGACGTCGAGCATCTCTTCCCGCTGTCCCCCTCGGACGCGTGGACGGGCGACGGCGCCCGCACATGGGCGGAGTACTCCGAAGACGAGCAGAACAGTCACCGCGCCCTCGCGCAGACCCTCGGCAACCTCGCACTGCTCGAGGAGCCGCTCGCGGAGCGCGCACTGGATCGCGACTTCCCGGCCAAGCGCGAGCTCTATCGCGCGAGCGGCATCGACGACACTCGCGCCCTCGCCCACGAGGCATCCTGGGACACCGCTGCGATTACGGCGCGCACCGCGCGGCTCGGCGCCCTGTTCCTCGAGATCTGGGCGCGGCCCGCCTCGGTGCTCATCGACGACGACGGTCTCACGCCGATCCTCGACGCCGTCCGCAGACGCGGCTGGCCGCGCGGCTGGGAGCGCGAGTTCGACTACACCGAGTACCGCGGAGAGCACTGGGAAGTGCACGACGTGAAGTATCTGTTCAACCGCGTCTTCAAGCGGCTGTGGGCCGACTCCCGCGAGAGCGTCATCGCCTTCAGCGCCCGCCGCGGCGGCCCCCTCTATCCGACCCGTTCGTGGAACGGACAGTGGGACCAGCTCGACGACGACACCCACCTGTACATGGGGTGGGATTCGAAGTACATGCTCACAGCGGTGCAGGGCGTCCTCGAGGAGGCGGGCATCGCTCACGAGGTCTTCGTCAAATACTCCTATATCGCTGCCGCGATGTAGCGACCGCGCGTGCGGGTGGTGATTCGGGGGCGAGATAGCTAGCCTGGCTAGCAATCAACCAATGGATCACCATGGATCTTTCGTCACCCTCCGGCCGAGAACGTCACCTTCGCGCGCCTGACGGCCGCACTCCGCCCCCGCTCGTCCTCGTGCTGGGAGCCACCGGCTACATCGGCGGTCGACTCGTGCCCCGCCTCCTCAACGCCGGGTACCGCGTGCGCGTCCTCGCGCGCTCTCGGGAGCGCGCCCTCGCCTTCCCATGGGGCGCCGACGTCGAGGTCATCGAGGGGGCCGCGCAAGACCGCCCGGCCGTCTCGCGCGCGATGCGAGGAGCCGACGTCGCGTTCCACCTCGTGCATTCGCTCGGAGCCGGCCGTGACTTCGAGGAAACCGACCGGGTCATCGCGCGAACGGTCGCCACCGCGGCCGCCGAAGAGGGGGTCGGACAGTTGGTGTACCTGGGCGGCCTGCATCCGGCGGCAGACCTCTCGCCGCACCTTCGCTCGCGGGTCGAGGTGGGCGAGATCCTGCGGGCCAGTGGGGTGCCGACGCTCGTTCTACAGGCGGGAACCGTGATCGGCTCCGGCTCCGCGTCGTTCGAGATGGTGCGCCACCTCACCGACGTGCTGCCGTACATGCCCGCTCCGCGTTGGGTGCGCAACCGAATCCAGCCGATCGCCGTCCGCGACGTGCTGCACTATCTGCTGAGCGCCGCCCGGCTTCCGACCCCCGTGAGCGGCCCGTTCGACACCGGCGGCCCCGACGTCCTGCGCTACGGCCAGATGATGAACGGCTACGCGGTCGAAGCGGGCCTGCCGCAGCGTGCGATCGCCGCGCTGCCGGTGCTCACTCCACGTCTGGCCTCGCACTGGGTGAACCTCGTCACACCTATTCCGCGGGCGCTGGCGCGGCCACTCGTGGAGTCCCTGCAGAACGACTGCGTCATGGCGGACCACCGCATCGACGCGGTCATCCCCCCGCCCGAGGGCGGCTTGACGCCGTATCGTCAGGCCGTGCGCCTGGCGCTGCGGCGGCTGGGTGAGGACGGTGTGGAGACGAGTTGGCAGGATGCGGGAGTCCTGACAGCGCCCGGAGACCTGCTGCCGAGTGACCCCGAATGGGCGGGGCGCACGGCCTACCTCGATGAGCGGTCGGCGACCTCCAGCGCCCCGGTCGACTCCCTGTGGCGGGTCATCTCGGGAATCGGCGGCGCGAACGGCTGGTATTCGAGCCCGGTGCTGTGGGCTTTGCGGGGATGGCTCGACAAGCTCGTCGGCGGCGTCGGACTCGCACGGGGTCGACGCAGCCAGTCTCGTCTGCAGGTCGGCGACGCGCTGGATTTCTGGCGGGTCGAAGCCGTCGAGCACGGTTCGCTGTTGCGCCTGCGGGCCGAGATGAGGGTGCCCGGCGAAGCGTGGCTCGAGATGCGGGCGAGCGCGGAAGACGACGGGTCCCGCTATCGGCAGCGCGCCATCTTCTTTCCCCGCGGCCTGGCCGGCCGGGTGTACTGGCTGGCTGTCCTGCCCTTCCATGGCGTGATCTTCCGGGGCATGGCCAACCACATCACGGCAGCCGCCGAGGCGGACACGACGCCGCGTCGAGGCGCGCGAGAGGGGACGCCGTGAAAATTCTTCCAGAAAGTTCCATTCAGGTGCATCCAAAACTGCTGTTCGAGGAGAAAGCACTTTCATAGGCGGAAATCACCGCCTTCTCATAAGGAGGAAGACAGTGCGAAAGACAGCAGCTGCCGGCGTCACCGTCGGCATCATCGCGGCCCTCGGCCTCGCAAGCCCCGCCACGGCATCCACCGCCGATTCCGCCCAGCTCTCGGTGCTGCACGGCATTCCCGCGACGCCGGTGGACGTCTATGTGAACGGTGAGCTCACGCTCGATGACTTCCAGCCGGGTGATCTCGCCGGGCCGCTCGACCTTCCTGCCGGAGACTACGAGGTCGCCCTCACCGCGCCGGATGCCGCAGACGCCAGCTCACCGGTGCTCGGTCCCGCGACGATCACGCTCGCAGCGGGAGGCAACTACACCGCCGTCGCCCACCTCACCGAGGCCGGTGACCCGGGGCTGAACCTCTTCACGAACGACACCGCCACCACCGCAGCCGGCGAAGGTCGCCTCACGGTCCGCCACGTCGCCGCGGCGCCGGCCGTGGACGTCCTCGCGGGCGGCAGCCCCGTCATCGAAGACCTCTCGAACCCCGATGAGGCCACGCTCAACCTCGCCGCCGGGACCGTGCCCGCAGCCGTCGCGCTCACCGGCACGACGGACCCCGTCATCGGCCCGGCCGACGTGCAGATCCAGGAAGGCGTCCTCACGATCGTCTACGCCTGGGGCAGCGCCGAAGACGGCAACCTCGCACTGGCCTCGCAGACGATCTCGGGTCTGCACTCCACCCCGGACGGCGTGCCGTCGGGTTCGGCCGGCTACCTCGCCGCTCGTGACACCGCGGCGAGCGTCGGCTGGATCGCGGCGATCGGCGCGATCGTGATCGCTGCCGGAGCCGTCGTCACCATGCGCACGCGTCAGCAGGCGGGCCGCTGATGAGCAGGGGCATGTCGCGACCGATCGGCGCGGTGTTCGCTCGCGGACTCCTCGCTGTGACCGCCGCGGCATGCCTCGTCGCATGCACCCCCGTGGGGGCGGGCGACGCGACCCGGTCGCGTCCCCCGAGCGACGACCGTGCGGTCACGTCGTCGCCCGCTCCCACCCCCGCCGTCAGCGTTCCGGTTCGATCCGGGGCGCTGCAGGCTCCCACGCCCCACGTGCAGCCTGAACGGCTGGTCATGGCCGGACTCGGAGTCGACATGCCGATCGTTCCGGTGGGGATCGAAGGGAACGGCCAGATGGAGCTCCCGGTGGATCCCGCTGTCGCCGGCTGGTACCGCTACGGCCCCCACGCCGCCAGCAACGCGGGGAACATCGTCCTGGCAGCCCATGTCGACGCCCCCGACTATCCGATCGGTCCGCTCGCCCGTCTTCGTGACGCCGGCGTCGGAGAACAGGTCGACCTCGTCGCACCCGACGGAACGACACGCAGCTACGTCGTCGAATCCGTCGTCAACTACGACAAGACAGGGCTTCCCACCGCCGAACTCTTCCGCAGAGACGGTGATCCCGCCGTGGTGATCATCACGTGCGGCGGTGCCTACGACAGTGCCACGGGCCGCTACCGCGAGAATGTCGTCGCGGTCGCCCGGGAGGTATGACCCGTGAGCGCCGACGAGGAGATCGTGAACACGCATCCGGATGCCGAAGAGGCCCTCAACACCCGCTTCGTCGCGGGAGATGAGCGCGCACTGGCAGAGCTGTATCGTCGGTGGTCCCCCGTCGTCTTCACGCTCGCGTTGCGGTCGGTCGGGGATCGCGGCGACGCCGAGGACATCACGCAGCGCACATTCGTCTCGGCCTGGACATCACGCGCGTCCTACGATCCGCGCAAGGCGAAGCTGTCGACCTGGCTCGTCGCCATCGCCCGTCGGAGGATCGCGGACACTCTCGAGTCCCGCTCGAAGGTGCGGGCACTCCAACAGGAGATGGAGCGATTCACGCGGCCGGATGACCTCGTGCAGGATCATGATGACCTGTCCGAGCAGATCCTCGTGGCCGATGAACTCCAGCATCTCGAACCCGACGCACAGCAGGTCATGCGTCTGGCATTCTTCGACGACCTCACGCACGACCAGATATCCCGAAGACTGGCGATGCCACTCGGTACCGTGAAGAGCCATATCCGACGCAGCCTGAATCGCCTGCGCGATCGTCTGGAGGTGAACCATGTCGCATCTTGATCCTGAACAGCTCGCGCTCATCGCGCTGGGCGAACCGCTCGAGGACCACGAGCAGACCGAACACCTCGCCTCCTGCCCCGCGTGTGCGGGGGAAGTGTCGGAGATGATCCGAGTCACGGCGATCGCGCGCTCCACGATCGACGACGGCGACCTCGAGGCTCCGCCCGAGCGGGTGTGGGCGAGAATCGCCGACGAGCTTCTGCTGGAACGACCCGCGCCGACCGCGACTCCCCCGCTCAGCGATATCGCTCCTGCCCAGCCGGATGCCGCGGCTTCCCCGCCGCGTCGACCGCGAAGAGCCGGCTGGCGGACCGCCTGGGTCCTGGCGGCATCCCTCGCGGGAATCGCCGTGGTGGGAGCCGGCACCTGGGGTGTGGTCAACGTGCGTATGGCACCGACATCGATCGCGACCGCCGCCCTCGACCCCTTCCCGGACCACCCGGATTCGGTCGGGTCGGCCGCGGTCGAGCGGGATCGTGACGGTGCACGGTTCCTCACCGTGAGCCTCGATCGAGCCGACGAGCCGGATTCGTATCGCGAAGTGTGGCTGATCCGCAACGACGGTCAGGCACTCGTGAGCCTCGGCGTGCTGACCGGCGAGACTGGTCGCTTCGACATCCCGAGCGGGATCGACCTGGCCGACTACGACCTCGTCGACATCTCGTTCGAGCCCCTCGACGGGGATCCCGCGCACTCGGGCGACTCGATCGTGCGGGGCCAGTTGACGTTCGCGTAGTTCCCCGGGAACGACGGGAGGGCCGCCCGGTGGGCGGCCCTTGCGTCGCAAGCGGGTGGGACTCGCGTCCTCGCTCGCACGGCGAGAGTCTTCGACTCACCTGGCCGTTCGTACAGCGAGGAGCGACCGTGCCTCGTCCGGAGTGAGCGGCGGCCGCTGAGCGAGCACTGCGAGATCGCGCGCCCGCTCTACCAGCTCAGCGTTGTCCCGGACCGGTCGGTGGCGCGCGAAAGTCAGCGTGTCCTCCATGCCGACACGGAGATTGCCGCCGAGTGCCAAGGATGCCAGTGCGACGGGGAGGGTGGAGCGCCCGATGCCCGTCGCGCTCCAGCTCGTGACCTCCTCCGGGAACATGTCCACCGCGGTCTGCACGATCCGCGGCAAGCCGGGAGCTGCACCGGGCACTCCCAGGACGAGGTCGCAATGCACCTTGCCTCCGAAGGGCAGGCCCTCAGCGTCGATCAGCCGGCGCAGGGTGGCGATATGGCCGAGTTCGAAGATCTCGAATTCGGGGACGACCTCCTGACGCTTCGCCTCCTGGAACAGCTCGACGATGAATCCCCAGGGGTTCGAGAAGACGCCGTCGCCGAAGTTCACCGTCCCGAGCGTGATCGAGCACGATTCAGGGCGCGCTTCGAGCACACCCAGTCGCTCCTCGAAGGGGTCGGTGATGCTGCCGCCGGTCGAAAGCTGCACGACGAGTGATGACGCTTCTCGCACCGCCGCGACCGTCTCCGTGATGCGCGCGAGATCGAGCGTCGGTGCGCCCGACTCATCGCGTACGTGGATGTGGATCATCGCCGCGCCGACAGCCTCGCATTCCTCGGCCGCGCGCGCGATCTCAGTGGGCGTTGCCGGAAGGTGCGGAACGTCCGCTTTGTCGATCTCGCCGCCCGTGATCGCCGCCGTGATCAGAGTCTTCTGGTTCGTCATCGGTCAGGCCTTCTCACGCACGGGGATCACGACGGTCCCGTTCGCGGTGGCCGCCACGATCGGCTCTTCCAGGAGCGTGGAGCGATCCGAGTCGCGGTTCTCCCGCCGCGCGAGCACGCGGACCTCGAATGCGAGATCACGGCTGCGCGTGCCCACCCGTGTGATGCGTGCCGAGACCTCGACAAGATCACCCGCGAACAGTGCAGCGCCGAACTGGACACCGCTGTAGGACGCGAAGAGGCCTTCCGTCCCGTCGTGACGGATGCACACTTCCGTGGCGACATCGCTGAAACAGGTCATGATGTAGCCGCCGGAAATCACCCCTCCGCCGTAGTGGGCGGCGGAATCGGGGACGTAGTGCTTCTGAGTGACGGCGAGGGTCATGTCTTCCTTCGGATCTGCGATTCGTTCAGAGCGCCGTTCCATATCGCGGCCTGTCGGTGCTGTGGTGCCCCCGCGGTAGGGCTGGGGTGCGCGACGCTTCTGCGCCTGGATCCCGACGAGCGCCGCACGGCGATACGCGATGAGGGGCGCGCCGCTCAACGCCATGGCGTCCACCGTGAGCGGAACGACGGCGGCGAGAGACGGATCGTCCAGCGCGGGTTGCGTGCTCGCGACCGCCTGGACGAGCTCGCGGATCGTGTTGCCGTACTTGCCGTAGTTGTCCTCGATGCTCTCGGCGTTGGAAGCCTCCACGCCGAACGGACCCAGCAGGGCCCAGCGGGGACCGAGTCCGTCGCGTATGACCGCATCGATGTCGTGCAGCGAGGCGACGCCATCCTGCAGAAGACGCAGTGCCTCGCCGAACAATGCGTACTGCAGTCGGTTGGCGAGGAAGCCGGGTTCTTCCTTCTCGCACACCACCGCCGTCATCTCGAGGGAGGCGAACACTTCCCGTGCAGCTTCGAGCGCGGTCGATGACAGAGTGGGATGCGTCACCAGCTCCACGACCGGCAGCAGATGCGGCGGATTCAGCGGATGCGCGACGAGAGCGCGCTCGGCGATGGCGAGTCCCCCGAACAGCGCACTGGGCAGCAGCGCGGACGTGCTGGAGGCGACGACGGCGTTCGAGGGAACGAGGTCTGCCAGTTCCGCGTAGAAGGCCCGTTTCAGATCGAGGCGCTCGGGAAGATTCTCAAGGACCAGACTCGCACCGCTCGTGGCCTCTGCCAGCGACGGGGAAACCTGCAGCAGCGAGACACGCTCGCCGGCGCGGGCACCGGTCACGGCTTCGAGCTCGGCGAGCATCGGCGCCATCTCCCGCGGAGCGCTCTCCCGGCGGGACTCGCTCGTGTCGAAGACACGGACGTCCCATCCGTAGAACGCGAATCGAGTGGCCCAGCTCAGGCCGATCGTGCCCGCGCCGACGATCGCGACGGACCGAGATTCGCCGGCACTCATCGAGCCGCTCCTTCCGTGGCGGGTTCGCGCACGAGCACATGAGCCTCAGCCGGGTCGAACCGAACCCGGAAGCGGTCGCCCTCGGAAGGCAGCAGCCCTGCGGCCACCGCGCCGTCCACGAGGATCGTCTGGCCCGTCGTGGTGGTCCCGCGTACCCGGTAATGGGTGCCGAGGAACAAGGTCTCGCTCACCAGGATGTCGAACGAGCCGGGACCTTCCGTGAGGGCGGCGGTGATCTTCTCCGGACGGATCAGGACGCTGATCGGATCGCCGACGTCCAACCGCGGCGTGCGCCGAGAGTCGAGCTCGAACGTCGCGAAATCGGTGCGCGCGCGGAGGGTGTGCCCGTCGACGTGGTCGACGACGGCATCGAGCATGTTCGACTCGCCGATGAAGCTCGCCACGAAGGGTGTCGCCGGGCGCGAGTACATGACTTCGGGGGTGCCGACTTGCTCGATGCGGCCCTCGTTGAAGACCGCGATTCGATCCGAGAGAGCGAGCGCCTCGTCCTGATCATGCGTGACGTAGACGAAAGTGATCCCGAGCTCGCGGTGCAGGCGTCGAATCTCGACCTGGAGACGCTCGCGCAGTCGCTTGTCCAGAGCGCCGAGGGGTTCGTCCATCAGGAGGACACGCGGCGAGAACACGATGGCGCGCGCGAACGCGACACGCTGCTGTTGCCCGCCGGACAGCTCCTTCGGATAGCGCGCACCGAGGTGGTCGAGGCCGACGAGTTCGAGGACGGCGGCGACCTTCTTCGCGACCTCATCCTTCGCAGCGCGGCGTGCGCGCAACGGAAAGGCGATGTTGTCGAACACGGTCATGGTGGGAAACAGCGCGTAATTCTGGAACACGACACCGAGGTCGCGCTTGTGCGGCGCGAGCTTCAGGATCCCGCTTCCGTCCATGTCGATCGTGCCGCTGTCCGGTGAGATGAATCCCGCGATCATGCTGAGGGTCGTGGTCTTGCCCGACCCCGACGGGCCGAGGAACGTGATGAACTCGCCGGGCTGGATCGACAGCGAGACATCGCTGGCGGCAGCGAAGTCTCCGTAGTGCTTCGACAGGCCGACGAGGTCGAGTGAGGCCCCGGTCGTCTTCAGAACAGTAGTCACTTCTTCTTCCTCCAGGGAACGAACGTCGCGCCGATCACGAGCGCGGTGGCCAGAATGAGCAGCGTGGCGACGGCGGCCATCGTGGGGTCCACCTCGTTGACGACGCTGGCGTACATGGTCGCCGGAAGAGTCCGCGCCGTCGGACCCTGCAGGAACAGCGCGATGACCGTTTCGTCGAACGACGTGACGAAGGCGAAGAGTCCGCCCGCGATGACGCCGCCGGCGATTCCGGGCAGAGTGATCTTCAGGAAGACGCGCAGGGGTGAGGCTCCGAGGCTGGAAGCTGCGCGCTCCAGGTTCTGATCGAAGCCGCTGATGGCGGCACTGCTGGTCACCACGACGAACGGGACAGCGAGCACGGTGTGTGCCAGCACGAAGCCGGCGACCGATCCCGTGAGCTTCCAGTTGAGGAAGAGCGAGAACATTCCGACGGCGAGGGCCATCACCGGCACGATCATCGGCGCGATGACGATTCCGTAGATCGCCGTGGTGAACGGGAATCCCCCGCGGGCGAGCGCGAACGCCGCGGGGACTCCGAGCAGCAGCGAGAGCAGCGCGACGAGCAGGGATACCTGCAGGCTCGTCATGATCGAGTCGATCCAGATCGGCCGGGCGAAGAGGTTCTCGTACCACTGGAGCGACCAGGAGTCGGGAGGGAACGCGAGAGACTTCTTCCCGGTGAAGCTCAGCGGGATCAGAACGAGCGACGGCGCGACGAGGAAGACCGCGACAAGGGCCGTCAGGACGCGGGTGAGGACGATATGGGCCTTCATTTGCCGGCTCCCTTCGGCGTCGTCGTGCTGGCATATGCCTGGATCGGGTTCACGAATCGCGACGCGACGAGCAGGATGAGCAGCGTACTGAGAAGGAGCACGGCGGCCATCGTGCCGCCCATCCCGAAGTTCAGGAGCCTGTTCGTCTGCTGCTGGATCAGTTGCGAGAGGAGGATGTTCTGCGTCGACCCCAGCAGCTGCGGCGTGACGAAGAAGCCCAGGCTCAGGACGAACACGATGAGGCTTCCGGCTGCGATCCCCGGTGCGGCCAGGGGAAGGTAGACCTTGCGGAAGGCCGAGATGGGCCGAGCGCCGAGGCTGATGGCGGCGGTCACGTAGCGGCGGTCGATGTTGCTGAGCGTTGAGAAGAGCGGCAGAACCAGGAACGGCAGGAGAACCTGCACCATGCCGATGACGACACCGGTGTTGTTCCGGATGAGCGGGATGGGCCCCAGCCCGACGAGTTCGAGAAGCGAATTCACGACCCCTGTGTCCTGCAAGAGGATCACCCACGCATAGCTGCGCACCATCAGGCTGGTCCAGAAAGGCAGCAGGACGAGAGCGATGAGCACCTTGCGCCAGTTCGGTGTTGCGATGCTCATCGTGTACGCGTAGGGGAACGCGAGCAGCAAGCAGACCGCCGTGACGAGAAGCGACATGCCCACGGTCCGCAGCAGAACTCCGACGTACGCCGGCGTGGAGAAGAACTCGGCATAGTTGCTGAGTCCGCCGTCGCCCTCGCGAACGCTCATCGACAGTACTTCGACCAAGGGGATGAGGAAGAAGACGGCCAGGAAGATCAGCAGAGGCAGGAGCGCCAGGTAGTACCGGTATCTGTACAGGTGGTGCAGCACGTCAGTCCTTCTGAGGTGTGGTGCGGACCAGGCCGTTGAGGGCGATCCGGACGTGGTCGGCCGCAACCTCCTGGATCGAGCGAGCGCCGTCCGGTCGGAACCAGCCGGACACGCCGGTGCACATGGTGATGATCGCCTTCGCCGCAATCGACTCGTCGATGTCGGTGAACTCTCCCGCGTCGGCGCCCGCAGTGATCAGGCCGCGGAACAGCAGCTCGTACCGGTCGCGCTTCTCGACGATCGCCGCGCGGTTCTCCGGCATCAGTGAGCGCAGCTCCGTGTCGGCGATGAACGCCTCCGGCTGGCGCTCGGCGTGGCAGAGGATGTGCGTCGTGATCGCCCGCCGGAGAACATCCGTCGCTGTCTCACGGGCAGCGGCCCCTGAATCGGGACTCGCCTCGTGCAGCGCGCTGCCGACTTGCTCGGAGAGGAAATCCAGAAAGCTCGACATGATCTCGAGCAGGATCTCCTGCTTGCTCGGGTAGTAGTAGTAGATCCCCGCCACCTGGATCTTCAGCTCGGAGCTGATGCTCCGAATGCTGGTGCCGTGGTAGCCCAGGAGCGCGAACTGGCGTACCGCCTCGGCGTAGATCCGGCTCTTCGTGTCCGTTGACATGTCCGATCAGCCGATGCGCCAAGCGTCCCAGAGCTTCTGGGTCGCCTCGTAGTTGTCCGCCCACCAGGAGAAGTCCACCGAGACCTGCGTCTCCTGGATGGCCGGCGCAGACGGCAGGAAGGCCATGCCCAGCTCATCGAGCTGCGGAGAAGCATCCGCGTTCGTGGGAGCGTAAGGGATCAGTTCTGCGATGGCGGTCTGGGCCTGTGCGGAGGTGGCGAAGGCGATGAACTCCATCGCCGCGGTGACGTTGTCGGACCCCTTCGGAACCATCCACGCGTTGGGGACGAAGAGGTTCTGATCCCAGACCGCGGCGAACGGGGCGCCGTTCTGAATCGCGTCGTAGGCGCGGCCGCTCCATGCCCAGAGCATCGAGACCTCTTGGGATGCCATCAGCTGCTGGGACTGGGCGCCCGAGTCCCAGAAGACGATGTCGTCCTTGATCGTGTCCCACTTCGCGATGGCACGATCGACGTCGAGAGGATAGAGGTCCTCCGGCGCGACACCGTCGGCGAGAAGAGCGATTTCGAGGTTGCCGGCATAGACGTCACTCCACAGTGCGCGCTTTCCGGGGAAGTTCTCCGTGTCGAACAGGTCCGCCCACCCCTGCGGGGCACTGTCGTAGGCGGTCTCGTCGTAGAGCAGGACGTCGGCGACGCCGATGGATGGCACAGAGCACTCGGAGACGAATGCAGCCGGCATCGCCGAGGTGTCTACGATCTCGGTGTCGATCGGCTCCAAGAGGGTGCCGCATTCCTGGATGGCGAAGAACGGATCGCCCTCAACGACATCCCAGGACACCTGTCCTGCTTCCACCATCGAGCGCAGCTTCGCGTAATCGGTCGGGCCGTCGCTGATGACGCGGGTGCCCGTCTCGGCCGTGAACGGCTCCGAGTAGGCGACCTCGCCGCCTTCTTGCAGTGCGCCGCCGAAGGAGACGAACGTGAGCTGCCCCTCGGACGCGCCGCCCGAAGAACTGCTGCAGCCCACTGCGAGCAGCGCCAGCACGGAGATCGCGACCCCGATTGTCGTACGCGAAGCTTTACCTGTCACCGAAGATCTCCCTTGACTCGTTGATGACCACTCAGATTTGAACGAGCGTTCAATCAAAGTATAGACGGCGCAGTTTCCCGCGTGTCAAGCGGTGCTTCGGCGGGGTCGCGTTTCGCATGCCGGGTGTCGCGGGTTCGGACGAGTCCCGCCGGCGACAGGGAGACGCGCTGGGGCTTCGCCGGGAAGGCGGAGACGGCGTCATCGGGCCGCGTGCGCCGATGTCCGGGCGACGAAAAGGGATGAGCCGCGAAACGGCGGCTCATCCCTCGTTTGTGGGGCGGGTGGGACTTGAACCCACGATCGTCGGGTTATGAGCCCGCTGCCTTGACCAGCTTGGCCACCGCCCCCTGACGAGCATCGAGCCTACCGGCATCGCTCACGCGTCCGCGTAAGAAGCCTGCATTCGCGCACGACGGAAACACACGCGGATACCGGTTTCGTGCACGCGCGCCCCGCGATCGCCCCGGTGTCAGACGAGCGGGTCCTCACCGGCACCGGATTTGGGCGTGCCCGTGCTGCCGCGTCGGAAGGGCAGCTCCTGGCTGTCGTTGATGATCTGAGGATGATTGCGCGCGAGCGTGATGACGCCGTAGATCGCGATCGCCCCTGCAACGGCGAACCCGATGAACGCGCCTACGGGTGCGGTCGCGGCCTCCTGCAGAATGATCAGGCCGATGAGCACCGCGACGATGGGATCGATCACGGTGAGACCCGCGATGACGAGATCGGGAGGGCCGACCGAGTATGCCGTCTGTACGAAGTAGGCACCCGCGGCGGTCGCGGCGATGAGCGCGACGAGGCACAGCAGTGTGAGCCACTCGAAGTCGCCGGCTTGCACCCGCTTGATGACCACCTTGGCGAGGGTGGCCACGAACCCGTAGATCACGCCGGAAGCGACGATGTAGAACAGTGCCTGTCCGCGCTTGCGCAACCACGCCCACAGCACGCCGAAGATGACGATCACGACGCCGAGGAGGCCGAGGATCGTCACGAGCTCGCCTTCGTCGATCTCCTGCTCGGTCGCGACGAAGGCGGCGATCGTGACGAAGATGAAGATTCCCCCGACGCACGCGATGATCGAGCGGATCGACTGGCGGGTGGGCTTGTGCCCGCTGACGCGAGCGTTCAGCAGCGTCGTGATCACGAGCGAGATCGCCCCGAGAGGCTGCACGAGGATGAGCGGAGCGAACGCCAGTGCCCCGAGCTGGCAGAGGATCGCCGCGCCCAGCATCGCCGAGCCGAACACCCAGGACGGTCTCTTCAGCAGGCTTGCGAGCTGCCTGCCCGACAGGCCGCCGCTTCCGGACGACCCGGTGAGACGCTCGACCTTCACGACGCCGCGGTGCTGATACTGCGCTCCGAACGACATGAAGACGGCGCCGAGCAGGGCGAGCGGGATTCCGATCAGGATCGCCGGGTCACGAAAGACACCGAGGAGTTCGTCGGTGACGTCGCCGATCATCCCGTCCATCAGAATCACCCCTCGACACTAGCCGCCGCCGTCGCTCGATAGGCTCAAGGCGTGGCTGTTCTCCCGATTCGCATCATGGGCGATCTCGTCCTGCACTCCCCCGCCGCCCCCGTCGCCGACATCACCGACGAGATCCGCACCCTCGTCGCGGACATGTACGAAACGATGGATGCCGCACCCGGTGTGGGGCTGGCCGCTCCGCAGGTGGGCGTGGCGCTGCGCATCTTCACCTACAACTACGAAGACGACGAGGGTCTCCCCTGGCGCGGCGTGATCATCAACCCCGATCTGTGGATCCGTCCTCCGCTGCCCGGGCACCCCGATCCCGACGAGGAATCCGAAGGCTGCCTGTCTTTCCCGGGTGAACGGTTTCCGCTGCGCCGCTCCGACGCCGTTCTCGTGACGGGCACGGATCTCGAGGGCGAGCCCGTCCGCATCGAGGTCGACGGCTGGCGAGCCCGTATCGTGCAGCACGAGTTCGACCACCTCGACGGTGTCCTCTACATCGATCGACTCGACGACGGCGATTGGAAGACCGTGCAGAAGATCGCCCGCAAGCGCGGGTGGGGCCGTCCGGGTCAGGCATGGACGCCCGGGATCGACGACCTCGAGGGGTGAACACCAGACCCGGCACCCGGGAAAAAGGTAAGACCCGGGGTGGAAGCCCGGGTCTTGGTGAGGTTCCGCGTAGATAGCGCGAAGGTCCTCGCTCCCCGGCTTGGACTCGAACCAAGAACCTATCGGTTAACAGCCGATTGCTCTGCCAATTGAGCTACCGAGGAAGAGCCCCGCTTTCGCGAGGCACTTCCGATAGCTTACCAAAACTCCGGGCCCGATTCTGACATCAGGTGGCGATCAATCGCCGATCGGATTCGATGCCCGGCGTCCACAGCAGATCGTCCGGGCTCGGTCCGTATGCGACGGGGTGACCCGAGTGCAGCACGAGCACATCGGCACGCAGTTCCGTCGCGACATCCGGTTCGTTCGTCACGACGAGCGTGGACATGCCGTACTCGTCACGACGGCGCATGATGGCCTCGCGCGCCGCGACGCGCACCTCGACGTCCATATTGGCGAACGGCTCGTCGGCCAGCAGCACCTTGGGCTGCAGCACGAGGGCGCGCGCGAACGCCACGCGCTGGCGCATTCCGGCGCTGAGCTCATAGGGGTACTTGCCGGCGGCTCCGAGCGGGAGCATGAGTTCGTCCAGCAGCGCGGCGACCCGCACGGCGAGGGCGCGCTGGTTGATGTGCCGGTCACGGCTCGTGATCGGCTCGCCGATCACCTCGGCGACCGTGTGGCGGGCGGGCAGCCCCGCGCCGGCTGACTGCGGCAGATATCCCGTCATGTAGTCGAGCAGCCGCTGCGAACGACCGGGGCGACGAACCGAGATGCCGTCGATCCAGGCGTCGCCCCCGACGATCGCCAATCCCGTTGCGGAATCGACGGCCAGCACTCCGAGCACACTGGACTTGCCCGAGCCGGTCGGCCCCATGAGCGCGAGAGTGCTGCCGTGCTGCAGAGTGAACGAGACCCCGTCGACGAGCCGCTCCGAGCCGAGTCGGCCTGCCTGGGCGATCGAGAGATCGCCGGCCCTGATGGCGACGTCGGCTTCTCGGTGGGAGCTCATGACGCCATCTTGCCCGCTGCGCGCGCGAGCGGCCAGCGGACACGACTGAGAGGTCAGGACTCCTCTGCGAGCCGGCGGCGCTCCGCATCGATCTCGCGCAGTCGCAGCCGGATCACCCGACCGGCCTCGGAGTCCGGCGGCACACGCTGGATCGCGCCGAGCTGCTCGCTCTTCTCCGACTCCAGCGCGCGGCCGATGAGGCGACGCGCGAGGTCGGCGGCCGAGGCGACGGCCACGTCGTCGTCGAGCGCGGGAAAGTCGGCGGCGAGAAGCTCGGCCCCGAGTGAGCGATACGGCTCGCGCACGGCGGCGACGGCTTCGGCAGCCCATCCGATCCGCTGTCGATCCGGTGCCGACGCGATCGCCTGCCGCACCGCATCCAGCGCCGGATGCCGGAACTCCAGCGCCGTCGCCCGTGCGACGAGCGCTTCGTCGAGGCGGTGGCCGAACTGCAGGAAGCCCATCAGCGCGTCGCGTTCGAGCGTGACGTCCTTCACACGCGGGAGCGAGGCGATCGTCACGCGCTCGACGGGCGGCTCGGCGTCGGGTCGGCCACCCGCGCGCGTCGCGACCTGTTCCTCGCCGCGTCGTGCGCTCCGACCCGCGCGTTCCACCTCACGGCGCACGTCTTCCGTGTCCATCCCCAGGCGCCGCGCGAGCACGCGGATGTACTCCGGTTGCAGCAGCGCGTCGCGCAGGTCCGCCACGACCGGTGCGGCGGCGCGCAGTGCTCCGACGCGACCTTCGACGGCGGCGAGATCGAAGCCGCCGATGCGCTGGTCCAGCACGAACTCGACCATGGGCGTCTTGCGCTCGATGAGGGCGCGCACCGCACCGTCACCGCGCTCGAGGCGCAGATCGCACGGATCGAGCCCTTCCGGTCCGGTCGCGACGTAGGTCTGCGCGTTGAAGCGCTTCGCGTCGGCGAAGGCGCGCAGCGCCGCCTTCTGGCCGGCGGCATCCGGATCGAACGTGAAGACGACTTCGCCGGCGGTCGAATCGTCGCCCATGACGCGGCGCAGCACCGTGATGTGGTCGGTGCCGAACGCCGTGCCGCACGTGGCGACCGCGGTCGTGATGCCGGCGAGGTGGCATGCCATGACGTCCGTGTAGCCCTCGACCACGACGACACGGTGCTGGCGCGAGATGTCGCGCTTGGCGAGGTCGAGACCGTAGAGCACCTGCGCCTTCTTGTAGATCGTCGTCTCGGGGGTGTTGAGGTACTTGGGCCCCTTGTCGTCGTCGAACAGTCGCCGCGCCCCGAAGCCGATGACCTGCCCCGTCACGTCGCGAATGGGCCACACCAAGCGCCCGCGGAATCGGTCGTAGACACCGCGCTGTCCTTGCGAGACGAGGCCCGCTTGGCTCAGGATCTCGTCGGTGTACCCCTGGGGTCGCAGCGCCGCGATGACGCCTGACCAGCCCCGTGGCGCGTAGCCCACCCCGAAATGCGCCGCCGCTCCCGCGTCGAAGCCCCGCTCTCCGAGGAACCGGCGTGCGGTCTCGGCCTCGGGCGTCATGAGCTGCTCGCGGAAGAACTCGGCCGCCGCGGCATTGGCGGCATACAGGCGTGCGCGGCCACTCGTCTCGGGGGCGGCACCGCCGTCTTCGTAGTGCAGGGTGAAGCCGATGCGCCCCGCGAGCCGCTCGACGGCCTCTTGGAACGACACATGGTCCATGGCGCGCAGGAACGAGTAGACGTCGCCCGACTCGCCGCATCCGAAGCAGTGGTAGAAGCCCGCCTGCGGGCGCACGTTGAAGCTGGGGCTGCGCTCGTCGTGGAAGGGGCAGAGCCCCTTCATCGCCCCCACGCCCGCGTTCTTGAGGGCGACGCGTTCTCCGATGATGTCGGCGATGTTGGTGCGGGCCTTGACCTCGTCGACGTCGGCTTGACGGATGCGTCCCGCCATCAGGTCGCCTCGGCGCGCGTCGACGGCGCGTTCGCACCGGGCGCCCACACTCCGATGGATGCCGCATCGACGTCTCCGACGAGACGCCCATGCCAGGCGATCGCGAGCTGGTCGGTGAGGCTCGCGACCTGGTCGACGACGACCCGTCGCCGGGCGGCATCCGTGTCGCAGGCGGCGAAGTCGGCCGCGTGCAGGGCGTCGAGCGCGTCCGGCGAATCCCACAGCGCCGTCGCCAGCCGCTTCAGCACGCGCCGCTGCTCTCGGTAGAGCTCCTTGCGCCCCTCGATCGACACGACCGCGGTGCCGATGATGCCCTTGAGCACCGCCATCTCGGCCTCGACGACGGGGGGAACGATGACGTGCGCACGGTAGCGGGTCAGGGCGCTGGCCGAGTACGCGTCGCGCGTCGCCGCCGTCGCGGCGCGCGCGAACCGGCCGATGAGGTCGGAGGTGAGGTTCTTCAGCCGGGCCAGGTCGCCGCGCGTGCCGTCGAACGACGTGATCCACTCCGGCATCCGCATGAGTCGGTACAGCGCGTCCGCGAGCGCATCGCGGGGAAAGTCGAAGCCCACCCACGCCTGGATGCCGTTCAGCAGCGCCTCGTGCTGCGTGGCATCGGCGAGCCAGTCGGGGCGGAGGTATCCGTTGACGATGGCGTCCTCGAAGTCGTGCACCGAGTAGGCGATGTCGTCGGAGAGGTCCATGACCTCGGCCTCGATGCAGCGCACGCGGCCGGGGGCGTCGGCGCGCATCCAGTGGAAGACGGGCTCGTCGTCGGGATACACGCCGAACTTCAGCCGGCCGCCGGGATCGGGCAGGGGGTGCGCGGCCGTCCACGGGTACTTGCACGTCGCGTCGAGACTGGCACGCGTCAGGTTGAGGCCGAACGTCGTTCCGTCGGCGTCGATCGTCTTCGGCTCGAGACGCGTCAGGATGCGCAGTGTCTGCGCGTTGCCCTCGAAGCCGCCGATGTCCTCTGCCCAGTCGTTGAGCGCGCGTTCGCCGTTGTGTCCGAACGGCGGATGCCCGAGGTCATGGCTGAGACACGCGGTGTCGACGACGTCGGGCGACAGCTGCAGCGCCGTCGCGAGCTCGCGCCCGACCTGCGCGACCTCGAGCGAATGCGTCAGCCGGTTGCGCGCGAAGTCGGCCGGGCTCGCGGGACTCAGCACCTGCGTCTTGGCCGCGAGCCGTCGCAGGGCCGCGGAATGCAGCACGCGGGCACGATCGCGCGCGAAATCGTCGCGCAGCGACCGGTGGCGTTCGGTGAAGAGGCGTTCGGCGTCGCGGTCGTCGTACCCCAGCGGTCGCGCGAGAGGCTCGACCGGGGTCCGTTCACCCGCCACTGTGGTCGAGCTCCGCTTCGGCGAGGGCGCTGGTCGCAGCCGAGCCGAGCTCGCGCGAGTCGAGCCAGCCCTGGGGCAGCGCGGGTCGCTTGGGCGAACCGGCGCGACCGCGCTGACCCTCGGCCCCCGCGCCGGGGTACGGTGCGGTCAGGTCGAGCGTGGCCAGCAGGTCGTCGATCTCGGCGAGCGTCGAGGCGGCTGCGAGCGCCGCCCGGGTCTCACCGCCGACGGGGTAGCCCTTGAAATACCACGCGACGTGCTTGCGCATGTCGCGGCAGCCTCGGCCTTCGTCATCGAAGAAGTCGACGAGCAGTTCGGCGTGACGGCGGAAGGCGCGCGCGACGAACGCGAGCGTCGCATCGACCGGGTCACCCGCCGCGGCATCGGGGGTGCCGAGCGTGCGCGCGAGGTCTCCGAACAGCCACGGCCGCCCGAGGCAGCCGCGTCCGACGACAACCCCGTCGCATCCGGTCTCGACCATCATGCGCGCCGCGTCGTCGGCCGACCAGATGTCGCCGTTGCCGAGCACCGGCACGCTCGTGACGGCCTGCTTGAGCGCCGCGATGGCCGACCAGTCGGCCTGACCCGAGTAGAACTCCGACGCCGTCCGCGCGTGCAGGGCGACGGCAGCGACACCCGCGTCTTCGGCGATGCGGCCCGCGTCGAGATACGTCAGGTGATCGGCGTCGATGCCCTTGCGCATCTTGACCGTCAACGGCACATCGCCCGCGGCGCGCACGGCGCGCGTAACGATGTCGCGGAACAGGCCGAGCTTCCACGGGAGAGCCGCTCCCCCGCCCCTGCGGGTGACCTTGGGCACGGGGCATCCGAAGTTCAGGTCGATGTGGTCGGCCCGGTCTTCGTCGACGAGCAGGCGCACGGCGGCTTCGGTCGTCGCGGGGTCCACACCGTAGAGCTGGATCGAGCGCGGCGTCTCCGACTCGTGGTGCGTGATGAGGCGCATCGTCACGGCGTTGCGCTCGACGAGCGCTCGCGTCGTGATCATCTCGCTGACGTACAGCCCCGCACCGTACTCGCGGCACAGGCGCCGGAAGGCGGTGTTGGTGATCCCCGCCATGGGCGCGAGCACGACGGGCGCATCGAGCTCGATGGGCCCGATGCGCAGCGTCCGTGCGGGAGCGAGGGCAGTCGTCACGTCGACCATTCTCCCATCCCTTTCGATCCCGCTGCTCGGTCAGGCTCTAGCCTGGGGATATGACCGATGAGACCACGCCTGACCTGCGCGACATCCCCTTCCAGACCGCCGACGGCGGCACCTCGACGCTCGCGGAGTACGAGGGAGACGTCGTCATGGTCGTCAACGTCGCATCGAAGTGCGGGCTGACCCCGCAGTACGCGCAGCTCGAGCAGCTGCAGAAGGCCTACGGCGACCGAGGGTTCACCGTCGTCGGCTTTCCGTGCAACCAGTTCATGGGGCAGGAAACGGGGTCGATGGACGAGATCCTCGACTACTGCGCGACCACGTGGGGCGTCACATTCCCCGTGCACGACAAGGTGAAGGTGAACGGCAAGAATGCCGCACCCCTCTACCAGGCGCTCAAAGCGGCGCGCGACCTCGAGGGCAAGAAGGGGCGCATCGCCTGGAACTTCGAGAAGTTCGTCATCACGCCCTCGGGCGACGTGCACCGGTTCCGCCCGACCACGAAGCCCGACGACCCGGCCGTCGTGGCCGTGATCGAAGAGAACCTGCCGCGCTGATCAGGCGCCCGCGACGGGTGCGCCGCCGCGGGACTCGGTCCACACCTGGCGGACGATCTGGCTGAACGCCTCGGCCGGCTGCGCCCCCGATATGCCGTACTTGCCGTCGATGACGAAGAAGGGCACGCCGGTGATGCCGTAGGCGGCAGCCTGAGCCTTGTCGGCCCGCACGGCCTCGGCGAACCGTTCCGACTCGAGCGCCTCGCGGGCGGCATCCGCGTCGAGACCCGCATCGGCGGCGAGCGAGACGAGCTCGTCCTCGCGCCCCACGTGCCGGCCCTCGGTGAAGTACGCGGCCATCAGCCGTTCGGCGAGCTCGGGCTGACGGCCCTGCTCCTTGGCGAAGTGCAGCAGTTCGTGCGCCTTGAGCGTATTGGTGTGCTGGAGCAGGTCGAAGCGGTACTCGAGTCCGACCTCGGAGGCCACACCGGTCACGCGATCGAGCATCTGACGCACCTGGTCGGCCGGCATCCCCTTGTGATTCGCGAGGAAGTCGACCTCGTCACCGTCGAAGTCGACGGGGGTGTCGGGCGAGAGCTCGTACGAGTGGAAGGTCACCTCGACTCGCGGCGCGTCGTCGTCGGCGGCGGTCGCCGCGAGACCGTTCTCGAGGTTGCGTTTTCCGATGTAGCACCAGGGGCACGCGATGTCGGACCAGACGTCGATCTTGATGGATTCACTCACAGCACGGTGCAACGGCGCCCGTGCGGCGTCTATTCCGGCGAATGCTTCTGGGAATCTCGCGGGGTGTCGACGGCGCCACCGAAGCGACGGTCGCGGTCGAGATACAGGCCGATCGCCTGCCACAGGTCGGTGCGCGAGAAATCGGGCCACAGTGTGTCGAGGAACACGAACTCCGCGTACGCGGACTCCCACAGCAGGAAGTTCGACGTGCGCTGCTCGCCGCTCGAGCGGATGAAGAGATCGACGTCCGGCATATCCGGCTGATAGAGACGGCTGCGGATCAGACGTTCGGTGACGGCTGACGGACGCAGGCGCCCCGCATCGACGTCCTGCGCGATCGATCGCATCGCGTCGACGAGCTCGATCCTCCCGCCGTAGTTGACGCACATCGTGAGGGTGAGCACGTCGTTGTCGCGGGTGAGCTGCTCGGCGAACTGCAGCTCCTTGATGACCGAGCCCCACAGGCGCGGCTTGCGGCCCGCCCACCGTACGCGCACCCCCCACTCGTTGAGCTGGTCGCGGCGTCGGTGCAGCACATCGCGATTGAACCCCATGAGAAAGCGCACCTCGTCGGGCGAGCGCGACCAGTTCTCGGTCGAGAAGGCGTACACCGACAGATGCGTGACGCCCGCCTGCACGGCGCCGGCGACGACGTCGAGCAGAGCCGCCTCGCCCGCCTTGTGCCCTTCGACGCGGGTGAGGCCGCGCCGGTTCGCCCACCGGCCGTTGCCGTCCATGACGATCGCGACATGCTTCGGCACGGCGCCCTTCGGGAACTCGGGCGGATGCTGTCCGGTCCAATCCAGCGGACGATACGCCACGGCGTCGCGGTGCGTGAACGGCTTCGGGCTCATCGGGCTCCCTCCGAGCTGACATGCGCGAGCGAGCGGATGCCGCGCTCGAGATGCCACTGCGCGTACGCCGCGATGAGGCCGGACGCCGCGGCGGTCGAGGCCGGCGTCGCGGCATCCACCGCTTCCCACTCCCCCGCCATGAGCGACCGCAGGAGGGAGGAGGTCGCCGAGCCGATACGGGCCGAGCCGACGGGAGCGCACCCGGTGCACACCGTGCCGCCCGCCTGAGCGACGAAGGCGTCGTGCGGGCCCGGTCTGCCGCATCGAGCGCACTCCGACAGACCCGGCGCCCACCCGGACAGAGCCATCGCGCGCAGCAGGTACGAATCCAGGATGCTGCGCGGAGCATGCTCGCCGCGCGCGAGCGCGCGCAGGCCACCGACGAGGAGCAGGTACTGCTGGCGTGTCGCGTCGGCCTCGTTGAGCCGGTCGGCGGCCTCGACCATCGCGTGGGCGGATGTGTAACGGTCGTAGTGAGCGGCGATGTCGGCGCCGTAGGATCCGAGCGACTCGGCCTGCTGCACGATGTCGAGCGACCGGCCCTGGTAGAGCTGCACATCGGCGACCATGAAGGGCTCGAGACGTGCTCCGAACCGCGACGACGTGCGCCGGACACCCTTCGCGACCGCGCGGATCTTGCCGTGGCGGCGGCTGAGCATCGTGAGGATGCGGTCTGCTTCACCCAGTTTGTGGGTGCGCAGGATCACGACCTCGTCGCGGTAGGTGGGCACCACTCGATTATCCCGTCCAGGCGAGAGAATGGACGCGTGAACGAGCCGCTCTTCGTGATCCCGCTCTGGGCAGACCTCACCGCCGTGGGTCTTGGAGGCGTTCAGGGCGC
Source organism: Microbacterium sp. NPDC055910 (assembly GCF_042271185.1). Lineage (NCBI taxonomy): Bacteria > Bacillati > Actinomycetota > Actinomycetes > Micrococcales > Microbacteriaceae > Microbacterium > Microbacterium sp. NPDC055910. The sequence goes on along the minus strand of NZ_JBHJZS010000002.1, from coordinate 673 downwards.
CCTGTTCGCCTCGGGCTTCCGCGGCCAGCGCCGCCTCGACCTGCTCGGCGTGGCCATCATCGGCATCGTGATGGGCATGGGCGGCGGTCTCATCCGCGACATGCTCCTGAACGTCCCGCCGGCGACGCTGCAGAGCAACTGGTACCTGATCACAGCGACGGGGGCCGCGTTGGTCGGCATGCTCCTCGCCGGCATCTTCCAGCGGCTGAACCGGGTGATCGTCGGGCTCGACGCCCTCGTGATCGGCATGTTCGGGGCGCTCGGCACGAGCAAGGCGCTCGCGCTCGGCTTTCCCGAGATCCCCGCCATCTTCGTCGGGGTGTGCGCGGCGGTGGGCGGCGGCATCCTGCGCGACATGATCATGGGCCTGCCGGTTGCGATCATGCACGTGGGGTCGCTGTACGCCGTGGCCGCCGGAGCCGGATGCGTCGTGCTCGCGGGGGCGCATGCGCTCGGCGCGCCGCTCATCGCAGCATCCATCGCCGGAATGGTCGTGACGGCGGTGATCCGCCTGCTCGCCGTCGTCTTCGACATCTCGCTGCCCGAGCAGCGCGCCCTGCACCGCCGCAAGGTCGCCGTCGAGACCTCGGCCATCCCGATCATCAAGCCCTGATCGTCCGCGAGACTGCAACGGAGCGCCGAGACTGCGGGTGAAACCCCCAGTCTCGGCCGC